>JBAXHK010000082.1:0-6397 GCA_037138935.1 Actinomycetes bacterium | reverse complement strand
CGGGTTTTCGGGTCGGTCCACTCCCCGGTGCCGTCGGCTAAGCCGGTGAAGTTACGCACCGTCTTGGGTGCCTGGTCTGGGAATAGGTTGACGTTGATATCGCCCATGCTGGTATGGAGCGTCGCAGTTGTTGTCATACCCCCATCCAATCAAGAGTCGACCAGCGCTGATGATCTGGGGTGGGCCAACAAGCGGAGAACCAGTTTCACCGCCGCGGCTACACCGCCTAGAGTGCTGGCGAGCCAAGCAATGTCCTAACCTCTCCTTGTGTTCTCCAACCTCCTCGAAGTGTCGAACTTAAGCCGAACCCAAGGATTCAGTCTGACGACGAAGACGGATCCACCGCCCGAGGCTGGCACGACAGGCACTAAACGACCGAAATGGCCTATGCTGAAGGCGTGAGCACAATGCATTCGGACACTCACTTCGATAAAGAGGCAGGCGAACGAATCCAACAGGCTTTCGCCCTGTGTGCATTCGCTTCCGAACTCGTGGGCAAGGCCAGCGAGGAATGACCTTCGATCCAGCCCGAATCTTTGAGACGCTGGATCGACATGGGGTTGACTACCTCACTATTGGGGCCTGGGCCGTCATTGCCCACGGCTATGTTCGAGCCACCGCAGACATTGATTTCGTGGCACGGCTCGACGCGCAGAATATGTCGCGCTTGGCGGCGGCTTTGTTAGAACTCAACGCTCGACTTCGCGGAATAGATGCAGACAAGTTAGATATCGATCCGACAGATCCACAGGTCCTAATGACCGGTGCATCATTCACCATGGACACAGATGCCGGGCCCCTCGATTTCCTCAACGACGTTCCTGGCTCCGCTGACTACGAAGCAATGCGATCACGCGCCCGCCAAGCGGTTGCAGGTGGCGTCACTGTGTGGGTGGTTGCTTACGAGGATCTCATTCGCATGAAGGAGGCTTCAGGTCGCGAGCAAGATTTACTCGATATCCATCAACTACGTGACCTTCACTTGCCGCAGGAATGAGTCGCAAATTTCCGTTTGGAGCCGCCTCGGGGAACCGTCGCTAACACTCCTCCCCACCCCGGATCGCACCAACATAGTAGAAGCGGGTGCGCTCTTGAAAACACCCGATTATGCCAACCAGCCGGTCATAGGCGTTTTGTCTCCGACCGTGGAGGTTAGGAGACTCGAACTCCTGACTTCTGCCTTGCAAAGGCAGCGCTCTACCAACTGAGCTAAACCCCCTCGTAACTACGAGGACGTGCGGGTGACGATATTAAGTTATGCGGAGTGTCAGCGGAGGTCGGGCTCGGTGGTGGCTTCTGACCAGAGGTCTTGCTCCGCCTTGCTGGCGGTGACCTGCCGGTAGATCACATAACCAATCCCAGCTAATGCTGCAACTATCAATAGTTTCTTCACGTGGGCATAGGTGGACTTGAACCACCGGCCTCTTCCTTATCAGGGAAGCGCTCTAACCAAGCTGAGCTATACGCCCGGGAACCGCACACACTACCGGACCGCTGCCCGGCCTCGCGCCATAGGTTCAATCCTTGGCAATTACTTGGATTTGGAGCTAATTCTGATCGGTAAGAACTACTTCAACGCCCCCGGTTAGGCCAACGCTCAGGTTGTAGATGAAGGCAAAAAGGGTCGCGGTAATTGAAACCAGTACGACTTCAACGGCCGCGACCACCACCGCTACCCCCATCACTCGGGAGAAATCCAGCAGACTCACTAGGTCGAAATTGGCTGTCGCGCTACCGACCACGTCATTGATGCTGCTCGAGACGGTCACAAAGACCCCCGCGTAGTCCAGCACCCACCAGAGCATGGCCACCGCAACCACGATGACGATGCCCAAGGCCAAAGCCAGCATGAAGGCCGCCTTGAAAATCGACCAAGGGTCGATCCGCGACACATACAGGCGCGCCTTGGGTGGCCCGATAGTCACGCCGACGGTCAAACCGTGGCCTCGCCTTCGTCCTCATCACTGTCGCTGTCGTCGCCCTCGCCGGCCCGGGCCACCGCAACCACGGTGTCACCGTCGGCCAAGTTCATCAGCGTTACCCCCATGGTGTCACGACCCGATGGTCGAATCTCGACAACACGAGTGCGGATCACGACCCCATTTGAGGCGATTGCGAAGATTTGATCCTCGGCTTCACAAACCATCGCACCGACCAAGGACCCTCGTTCTTCAACCAAGCGCATCGCGCGAACACCGAGAATGCCGCGGCCTTTCGGTGCCCACTCACCGACGGCCGTGCGTTTTGCGAAGCCGCCATCGGTGATGGTGACCACGAAGGTGTCGGGGCGGACCACATCCATTGCGAGCAGCGCATCACCGGACCTAAAACGCATTCCAATAACGCCACTGGTGGCGCGGCCCATAGGTCGGAGGGTTTCATCATTGCCTGGGAATCGTGCTGACATCCCCTTGCGAGAGAAAAGCATTAGATCATCGGTATTCGAAACTAAGCGCGCCGCGATTAACTCATCGTCCTCGGCGAGATTAATAGCAATAATGCCGCCACTGCGGTTGGTGTCGAACTCCTCAAGTTTTGTCTTTTTCACCATGCCTTTACGGGTGGCTAACACTAGGTTTTCACCGGCTTGATAATCGGCGATAGCGAGAACCTGAGCGATGGTTTCATCGGGCCGGAAGGCCAGCAGGTTCGCAACATGCTGGCCACGTGCATCACGACCGGCATCTGGTAGCTGATAAGACTTTGCCCGATATACCCGACCTTTATTCGTGAAGAACAAAATCCAGTGGTGGGTACTTGTTACAAACATGTGTTCAACAACATCATCCTGCCGAAGGGCGGCACCCTTAACACCGCGACCACCTCGACGCTGCGCCCTGTAGAGCTCACTCTTGGTGCGCTTGGCATAACCACCCGCGGTGATTGTTACCACCACTTCTTCTTCGGTAATCAGATCTTCGTCGGTGACATCACCGTCCCAGGCAACAAAGTCAGTGCGTCGATCGTCACCGAATTTATCGGTTATCTCCTGCAACTCCTGGGAGACAATTGAACGCTGGCGCGGCTCGTTGGACAAAATGTCGTTGTAGTCGGTTATGCGTGACATTAGATCGTCATACTCATCAATGATTTTTTGTCGTTCTAGGGCTGCAAGGCGGCGCAACTGCATGTCGAGGATTGCGGTTGCTTGAACCTCATCTATCTCAAGTAATGCCATCAAACCGGTGCGCGCGTCATCGACCGTTGATGATGCGCGAATCAATGCAATGACTTCGTCAATTGCGTCAAGGGCTTTTAGGTAGCCGCGCAAGATATGGGCGCGTTCTTCTGCCTTACGCAAGCGATAGCGGGTGCGACGTTGGATGACCTCAATTTGATGAGTGATCCAGTGCCGAATGAACTGCTCGAGGGTTAAGGTGCGCGGCACCCCGTCAACGAGAGCCAACATGTTAGCGCCGAAGTTATCTTGGAGTTGGGTGTGCTTAAAGAGTTGATTTAATACCACCTGCGCAACGGCGTCGCGCTTCAACTCAAATATCAAGCGCATACCGGTACGCGAGGATGAATCATCACGCACATCGGCAATACCGGTGAGTTTCCCGTCGCCGACTAATTCAGCAACCCGCAGCAACAAATTGTCGGGGTTTACTTGGTACGGCAACTCGGTGACAATCAGAATCTGCCGCCCGCGTGAATCTTCATCGACGGTGACCACCGCGCGCATCGTGATCGAGCCACGCCCGGTGCGGTATGCATCGTCAATGCCTTTGCGACCAACAATTAATGCACCGGTCGGGAAGTCAGGGCCTTTAACGATTTCGATGAGCGCTGCTTGGCGCTCCTCGCGCTCTGCTGTTGGATGCTCGAGAATCCACTGCGCTCCGGCTGCGATCTCACGCAGGTTATGCGGTGGAATATTGGTGGCCATACCAACTGCAATACCGGCGCTGCCATTAACAAGTAGGTTCGGGAACCGCGCAGGCAACACCAATGGCTCTTGGGTGCGCCCGTCGTAGTTCGGCCCGAAGTCAACTGTCTCCTCGTCGATATCGCGCACCATCTCCATGGCCAACGGGGCCATGCGGCACTCGGTGTAACGCTGGGCCGCGGGCGGGTCATTACCGGGGGACCCGAAGTTGCCCTGCCCTTGTACAAGGGGGTACCGCAGTGACCACGGCTGAGCTAGGCGCACCAAGGCGTCATAGATAGCGCTATCGCCATGGGGGTGGTAACTGCCCATGACGTCGCCAACGACGCGTGCTGACTTGGAGAAGTTGCGATCTGGGCGGTAGCCGCCGTCATACATCGCGTAGAGCACGCGTCGATGGACTGGCTTTAAACCATCGCGGACGTCGGGAAGTGCTCGAGAGACGATGACCGACATGGAGTAGTCGAGGTACGACCGCTGCATTTCAGTTTGAAGGTCAACGGGCTCGATACGCCCATGTTGACCAGGGTCTACTACTTCTACGATGTCGGTGTCGTCAGCCACGAAATGTCTCCGTTGTTAGTTCAGTGAAAAACTGGTTTATTAGATATCAAGGAAACGTACGTCGCGCGCATTTTGTTGAATGAAGTTACGGCGTGACTCAACGTCTTCACCCATCAGCACACTGAACATTTCGTCAGCCTGAGCGGCGTCATCAATTGTTACCCGAAGTAGAATCCGGCGCGCGGGATCCATTGTGGTCTCCCAAAGTTCGTCGGCGTTCATTTCACCAAGGCCCTTATAGCGCTGCACGGCCTCTTCTTTAGGTAGCCGGCGGCCGGCTGCAAAGCCAGCTTCCATTAGCGCGTCGCGCTCGCGATCGGAGTACGCGAAGTCAGCTACCTCACGTGACCACTTAATTTTGTATAGCGGTGGCTGGGCCAAGAAGACAAAACCTTGTTCAACAAGTGGCTTCATGAATCTAAAAAGTAAAGTGAGTAGCAAGGTGCGAATATGTTGACCATCAACGTCAGCATCAGCCATCAATACCACTTTGTGGTACCGCAGCCGGTTGATATCGAAATCGTCCTGCACGCCGGTGCCAAAAGCTGACACTAGAGCTTGTACCTCGGTATTTTGTAGCACTCTGTCAATCCGCGCTTTTTCAACATTGAGGATTTTGCCGCGGATTGGCAAAATTGCTTGGGTTTTTGGGTCGCGGCCTTGGCGGGCCGAGCCGCCTGCCGAGTCGCCCTCGACGATGTAGACCTCACAGTCTTCGGGCTCTCGGCTTGAACAGTCAATTAACTTGCCTGGCATCCCGGCGCCGCCGAGTAAGCCCTTGCGGTTACGCGCTAAGTCACGCGCTTTGCGTGCAGCTATGCGCGCTGAGGCTGCATTGACAGACTTGCGGGCGATCTCTTTGCCTTCGGCAGGGTTTTTTTCAAACCAGGCTCCAAGTTGATCGTTAACTACTTTTTGCACAAAAGCTTTCATCTCGGTGTTTCCGAGTTTACCTTTGGTCTGGCCTTCGAATTGTGGTTCGAGGAGTTTGACACTGACGATAGCCGTGAGGCCCTCGCGAATGTCTTCACCGCTGAGGTTGATGTCCTTCTCTTTTAGGATGCCCCACTCGCGAGCGAACTTATTTACCAAAGTTGTCATGGCTGCTCTGAAGCCTTCTTCGTGGGTACCACCCTCGGTGGTGTTGATTGTATTTGCGAAGGTGTATACCGATTCGGTATACGTCGTGTTCCACTGCATGGCGATTTCAGCGCTCATGCGTTTGTCTTCGGCTTCAGTTTCAATATAGATAACACTCGGGTTCGCAACGCCTTTGCTGGCATTTATGTGGCGCACAAAATCGGCGATACCGCCTTCGTAGCAGTAGCTGACGCTACGCACCTGCTCAACGTTGTCGTCGTCCTCGGTATCAACTACAACCATGACCCGCTCATCGGTTAGCGAGATTGTTAAACCGCTGTTAAGGAACGCCATCTCTTGGAACCGGCGCGACAAAGTTGTGAAGTCAAAGTGGGTGGTCTCAAAAATTTCTTCATCCGCCCAGAAAGTAATTGTGGTGCCACTTGCTGAGACAGCCTCACCTTTTGCAAGTGGTGCGGTGGGAACACCGTGGTCGTAGGTTTGACGGTGAGTGAAGCCATCGCGGCGAACTTCAACATCGAGTTGCTTGGAAAGTGCATTAACGACCGAGACACCAACACCGTGGAGCCCACCAGAAACCGAGTAGCCCGAGCCGCCGAACTTGCCGCCAGCGTGCATGACGGTGAGCACCACCTCAACCGCTGGCTTCTTCTCAATGGGGTGCTCGTCGACCGGGATGCCGCGGCCATCGCCAATAACCCGCACCCCTCCATTGGCCAGCCAAGTGACCGCGATGGTGGTGGCGTAGCCGGCCAGGGAGTAGTCCACCGACTTATCCACGCCTTCGTAGGCCAGGTGATGGAGGCCCCGTTCACCGGGGGAGCCGATGTACATGCCTGGCCG
>JBAXHK010000081.1:0-6405 GCA_037138935.1 Actinomycetes bacterium | reverse complement strand
GTGGTCCGCGCGCTGACTCACACAATATTGGGCGCCGCGTGGGGTCTGCAGTACCTTTCCGGCACCGGTGATGATCTGCCGCGAGACCAGAAATGGAATTAACTGGTCGGCCATTTTACTAAACTCTCCGTGCCGTTCGATCAAATAGTTTTCGTGGCATCCATAGGAGTTGCCTGCCGAGTCGGTGTTGTTCTTGAAAAGGTAAATATCACCGCTGATGCCCTCGTCAAGCAATCGCTGCTGTGCATCAGCTACGAGACCTTCAAGGATGCGCTCCCCCGCGCGGTCGTGCACAACAAGTTGCTCGATGCTGTCGCATTCGGCCGTTGCATACTCTGGATGCGAGCCAACATCGAGATAAAGGCGAGATCCGTTGCCTAAGAAGACATTGCTGCTTCGGCCCCAGGACACCACCCGTCGAAACAGATACCGGGCCACTTCATCGGGGCTAAGGCGTCGCTGCCCCTTGAAGGTGCACGTGACTCCATATTCGGTCTCGATGCCGAATATCCGCCGGTCCATAACAACACCATAGGCCAAAATCAGCTAATGAGCTCACTCATTTTGCTGGCGCTGATGCGGCTAAAAGTCCGACGGGGACGGTTACGGTCAAGTACCGCCACTTCTAATTGCGCCGCCGTGAGGACGCGAACTTCCTCGGACCCAAATTTCCCCAAGAGATCAACAGCCAACTTAACTGCTTGTGCCAAAGTAAGACCGGTACGCCAGGCGTCGGCTAAGGCCGCACTGATGGCCTCAGCCGAGCCACCCATCGCCACATAGCCATGCTCATCAGCCACCGACCCGTCGAAACTCAACCGGTACAACTGATCTAAGTCTTCGGTTGCACCGACCTCCGCGACGACGATCTCCACTTCATAAGGCTTTGGCGTCTCGCTGAATATTGTTCCGAGGGTTTGCGCGTAGGCATTTGCCAGACTCCTGCCGGTGACGTCACTTCGGTCATATGCGTATCCACGCATATCAGCAAGGCGTACACCGGCCACCCGCAAGTTCTCGAATTCATTGTATTTACCGACGGCAGCGAATCCGATGCGGTCGTAAATCTCGCTGATCTTATGTAATGCCATCGAAGGGTTCTCCGCGACGAATAAGATGCCGTCGTCGTACTCAAGAACGATTACACTTCGACCGCGGGCAATGCCTTTTCGCGCAAAGTCGGCTTTATCCTTAATTATTTGCTCGGGTGACACATAGAACGGGACGCTCATGTCGCACCCCCGTCTATTACTCTAGCAATTGGCCCATCGGGACGACTCATTCTCTGCGCCACCAGCTTTGTTGACTTGGCCGCGACATCGGACTCCTCAACAATCTGTACGCCATCGGCATTGACAACCGCAACCACCGGGAAGATGCGCCGTGCAAGATCTGGCCCGCCCGTTGCGCTGTCGTCGTCGGCCGCGTCATAAAGAGCCTCTAGCGCAATCGCGATCGCTTCGTCAACGCTGATACTGGACTGGTACAACTTCTTCAAGGATCCGCGGGCAAAGAAAGCGCCGGATCCAACCGCGTAGAAATCATGCTCCTCGTAACGACCACCGGTCACGTCATAGGAAAATATGCGGCCGCGACCACGGCTGAGGTCATACCCCGCAAGTAGTGGCACCACAGCCAAGCCTTGCATGGCAAGCCCCAAATTACCGCGCAGCAGGGTAGCGAGCCGGTTAGATTTACCGTCAAGGGAGAGGGAAAGGCCTTCGATTTTTTCATAGTGCTCAAGTTCAACTTGAAACAACCGAACGAGCTCAACCGCGATACCAGCGGTGCCGGCGATCCCGATCATCGAGTGCTCATCGGCAACGAACACTTTCTCGATATCGCGTTGGGCAATCACATTACCCATGGTTGCTCGCCGATCACCAGCCATCACCGCGCCGAATTCACCGCGAAGCGAAACGATGGTCGTGCCATGTGGCGCCAAAGCGTTGGCATCAGCAGAGTTCATTGTCATTCGGCCTGGGAGCACGTCAGGGGCAAGGGCTGCGAGAAAGTCAGCAAATGATGACGACCCGGTCGCCAGATATGCCTGCGGGAGGCCCAGATGCGCGGTCATTGCCCGCCTTTTTGGACAAATGACTTCACGAAGTCTTCAGCATTCTCCTCGAGGACCTCATCGATCTCGTCCAAGATCGAATCCACGTCCGAATCTAGATTCGCTTTGCTAGTGGGCTCGGCTGATTTGGTATCGATCTCCTCGGACGTGTTCTCACGTCCGGTGCGGCGCTCGGCCTTCTCCTGCTTGGGCATGGTCATAGGTTATCCGTATCGAGTACCTCTACCTGACAGGCGCTCCTGAGACATCCTCGAGCCCTGTGAACCCGACCCGTATTAACTCACACGACCCATTTGACTTGGCGGATACTGCTGGGTCGTCAATCACCAGGATTTGAACTCAATGCATTAACCAGATCTTGTGCGGTTGAGCAGGAATTCAGCAGTGATTCGACATGTGCCTTGGTACCGCGATTCGGTTCGAGAGTCGGGACCCGCAGCAGTGATTGACTTTCCCGAATATCGAACACGACTGAATCCCAGGATGCCGCGGCGATGGATTCTGGGTACCTGCGGATACATTCACCGCGAAAATAGGCCCTGGTATCGGTCGGTGGGTCTGTTACCGCGGCCATAACTTGTTCGTCAGTAAACATCCGGGTTAGTCGGCCGCGGCTTTCAAGTTTCGCGGCAAGCCCGCGTTCAGGGCGGATATCGGCGTACTGCAGGTCGATTGCCTGCAACTTTACCGAATCCCAACTTAGGTTATCGCGGCTCCGGTAGCTCTCAAGCAACTGCAGTTTCGCGATCCAGTCCACCTCATCGGCGCACAACCAAATATCAGTGGCCAGTCGATCCAACATGTTCTCCCAGCGAGCCAGTACGTCACGGGTTTGCTCGTCGAGATCAGCGCCATACTTCTCGTCGCAATATTTGCTGGCTAGTTGCCAAAACTCACGCTGGATTTCAATGGCATTGAGCCGTCGACCGTGATCGAGTGTCAATTGATGTGTCAACGTTGGATCATGGCTCACCTGGTGGATCTCACGCACCGAGTTTTGGGGCATGAAGTCGTGGCCGTCAAGAAATCGGTCCTCGATCATTGAAAGTACCAGCGCGGTCGTGCCCATCTTCAGATATGTCGCGGTGTCACTGAGGTTTGCATCACCCACGATCACGTGGAGCCTGCGGTGAAACTCTGGGTCGGCATGTGGTTCATCGCGGGTATTGATGATCGGCCGTTTTAATGTGGTCTCAAGGCCAACTTCAACTTCGAAGAAATCGGCACGCTGGCTGATTTGATAGCGCAGCTCGCGTCCGTCTTGGCCTACCCCGAGGCGCCCAGCACCGGTGAATACTTGGCGGGTAATGAAAAACGGGATTAGCGAGCGGACGATGTCAGCGAATGGTGTCGAACGGTGCATGAGGTAGTTCTCGTGGCACCCGTAGGACGCGCCCTTGTTGTCGGTGTTGTTCTTGTAAAGCAATATTGGAAGAGCACCATCACCGGAAGCCGCCAAGCGCGCGGCTTTATCCATCACCATCATGCCGGCTCGATCCCAAAGCACCGCATCCTTTGGATTCGTTACCTCAGGCGCGGAGTACTCGGGGTGGGCGTGATCGACGTATAGGCGGGCCCCATTGGTCAAAATGACATTGGCCATTCCAAGATCGTCATCCGTGATTTGCGATAGATCTGCCTCAGCACGTGACATGTCGAACCCGCGGGCATCACGCAACGGGTACTCGGCATTGAAGTCCCATTTTGGACCGCGCCTGACCCCGGGCAGTGCGAAATTCGAATATGCATTCACGATTTGCGATGAAGCAACCATTGGATTAGCCATAGGTTGCCCGGCGACCGAGATCCCGTATTCGGTTTCGATCCCCATGATCCGATGAACGCTCACCTTGGACTCATGGGATCAAAGGTACTGGCCGGTATTTGCGATGGTGGCGATCGACCGTCCCGCCTCGCTACCCTTCTTGCCCTGAATAAGGGTGCGGATGAACACAATCCGTTCACCCTTCTTACCTGAGATCCGGGCCCAGTCATCAGGGTTGGTGGTGTTAGGGAGGTCCTCGTTTTCGCGGAATTCATCGACGCAGGCATCCAATACGTGGTGGACTCGAATCCCTTTTTCGCCGGTGGCGAGGAAGTCTTTGATGGCAGATTTTTTCGCTCGGGAGACGATATTTTCTATCATTGCGCCAGAGTTGAAATCCTTAAAATAGAGAATCTCTTTATCACCATTGGCGTAAGTGACTTCGAGGAACTTATTCTCCTCGGCCTCGGAGTACATAAACTCCGCCGACCTTTGAATCATCGCGGTGCAAGCCGCAGCAGCATCGCCTCCGTGTTCAGCTAAATCCTCAGCGTGAATCGGTAATGTCGGCACCAAATATTTACTAAAGATCTCCCGAGCAGCTTCAGCATCGGGGCGGTCAATCTTGATTTTGACGTCAAGGCGCCCGGGTCGCAGGATGGCCGGGTCAATCATGTCCTCGCGATTTGAGGCGCCAATTACAATCACGTTATCAAGAGTTTCCACACCGTCAATTTCACTTAGCAACTGTGGGACGATCGTATTCTCTACGTCGCTCGACACCCCAGAGCCTCTGGTGCGAAATAGCGAGTCCATTTCGTCGAAGAACACGATTACCGGCATCCCCTCCGATGCTTTCTCGCGTGCCCGCTGGAAAACAAGACGGATATGACGTTCAGTCTCACCAACATACTTATTGAGTAGCTCTGGGCCCTTGATATTCAAAAAAAACGATCGGCCTTCCTCGCGCCCGGTTCGCTCAGCAACTTTCTTGGCCAATGAATTCGCCACGGCTTTCGCTATAAGTGTCTTACCGCAGCCAGGCGGCCCATACAGCAATATTCCCTTGGGCGCCTTGAGCGCATGCTCCGCATACAACTCGGGATGCATAAATGGTAGTTCAACCGCATCGCGGATGGACTCGATCTGCTCACGCAACCCACCAATATCACCGTAGTCAATATCAGGAACCTCTTCGAGGATTAACTCTTCAACCTCAGCCTTCGGTACCTTCTCGTAGACGTAGCCAGCGCGCACATCGAAGAGCAGTGAGTCTCCGGGGCGAATCTTTGAGTCGCGCAGCGGCCCAGCAACGCGCACCACGCGCTCCTCATCGGTGTGTCCGACAACAAGTGCGCGGTCGCCGTCACTGAGATACTCCTTGAAGGTCACGATTTCGCCGATGTCTTCGAAGGTGCGGACCGCTACCACGTTCATCGATTCGTTGAGCATTACTTCCTGGCCGGGCTGTAGTGCCTCCGCCTCAACGCCGGGGCTCACCCCTACCCGCATCTTCTTACCGTTGGCCATGATGTCTGCGGTGCCGTCGTCATGAAGGTGCAAGAAGGCGGCAAATCCACTCGGGGGTTCGGCAAGCCGATCTACTTCTGCTTTTAGGGTGACGATCTGCTCACGGGCATCGCGCAAAGTTCCAATGAGGCGGTCGTTATGGTCTTTTTGCGCCGCTAGTTCACCGCGCAGGTGCGCTAGGTCAGCAGGCGACGCGGATGATCCGGATGCTTCTGACATGTTGCCTCCTACGTCATTCACCTGATTTGTGGCTGCCTGCTCCGACCTTAACCGCATTTGGGGCTATTCCGCGACACGGCTGGGGGCGCGCCAGGGCGCCCCGGAGTTGCAATTGCATGGCCTTCAACCTGCTCGTTCCGTCATCGAAGGGCCTTAAACCTGCTCGTTCCGTCAAATTTGGGCCGATATTTGACGGTTCCAGCAGGTAAAAGGATTTGCAACGCGGGGGGCGGCGCGAAACCGGGCAACGCGGGCGCGGGGCGCTAGGGGGCGTCGTGATCGCTGGTTGAGCCCGGCCCCGTGTAATCCGAGCCGTAAGCACCAGGGGCCGGTCGGCGGCGGCGGATCGGCATGAGCGCCCCCGGAGCCAGGCGCCTGGCTGCCACCAAGAAGCCCGTGTGCCCACTCATGCGGTGGTCAGGGCGTACCGACAGCCCATCTAGGTGCCAAGTTCGGACCAGCGACTCCTCGGCCCTTGGCTCGGTCCAGTCGCCGGACAATCTCATGGTTTCAACGAGTTTGGACAGTTGTGTGGCAGTTGCGACATAACCCACTAGTACGCCGCCTGGCTCTAGTGCCGCGGCTGCCATCGGCAGGCAGTCCCACGGGGCCAGCATGTCGAGAACCACCGCGTCTAGGCCGGTGACATTGAGATTGTCTTCAAGGTCGCCCACGGTTAACCGCCAACAAGTTGGCAGGCCGCCAAACCAAGTGGCAACATTTCGGGTGGCGACCTCCGCAAAAACTGCGCGACGCTCAAAGCTATGGACTTGGCCGCTGTCGCCAACTGCGCGCAAAAGCGAACAAGTGAGGG
>JBAXHK010000080.1:0-6417 GCA_037138935.1 Actinomycetes bacterium | reverse complement strand
GCCCACGTTCATCTGGTCGACGTCTGGTTGAGCCCGTCCAGGCCGGGCGTACTTCACGCAGGGTCAGTGAAGCGAACACCGCCTCGATTTGCGCTTTATCGAGTGTTTCTTTTTCCAAGAGTTCAAGTACAAGTGCATCCAGGACGTCGCGGTTGGTTACCAGCGCCTCATAAGCCTCTTGGTGGGCCGCCTCAATAAAGGCGCGGACTTCTTCATCGATGGCTGCCGCAACTTCCTCTGAATAATCGCGGGTGTGGCCCATATCGCGGCCTAGGAATACCTCGCCCTGTTCCTTACCGTATCGAATCGCACCGAGGCGCTCGGTCATACCGAATTGCATCACCATGGCCCGGGCCAGCGCTGTTGCTTTCTCAATGTCATTGGACGCACCGGTGGTCGGATTGTGGAAGATTAGCTCTTCGGCCGCCCGACCGCCCAACATGTACGCGAGTTGATTGAGCATCTCGCTTCTAGTTGTCGAGTACTTCTCTTGATCTGGCAGCACCATGGTGTAGCCAAGTGCCCGCCCACGCGGCAAAATGGTGATCTTGTGCACCGGATCATTGCCAGGCAGCGCTGCCGCAACAAGTGCGTGGCCGGCCTCGTGATAAGCGGTGATCTTCTTCTCTTCATCGTCCATCACGCGGGTGCGCTTTTGTGGTCCGGCAATTACTCGGTCGATGGCCTCATCGAGGGCAAAATCGTCTAGGAAGGACTTACTCTCACGGGCGGTCAGCAGTGCGGCTTCGTTCAGCACATTGGCTAGATCAGCGCCGGTAAAACCTGGGGTACGGCGAGCAACCGCGCGCAGGTCAACGTGCTCGGCCATCGGCTTACCTTGTGCATGCACCTTGAGAATCGCTTCGCGGCCATTTAAATCTGGGCGTTCTACCGCAATTTGTCGATCGAATCGGCCCGGGCGCAGTAACGCTGGGTCCAAGATGTCGGGGCGGTTGGTGGCCGCGATCATGATGACGTTTTGGGTAACGTCAAAGCCGTCCATCTCGACCAACATTTGGTTCAAGGTCTGCTCACGCTCATCGTGACCGCCACCAAGGCCGGCACCGCGATGCCGACCGACTGCGTCAATTTCATCAACGAAAATAATTGCCGGTGCATTAGCTTTTGCTTGCTCGAATAAATCGCGCACACGGCTCGCGCCAACACCAACAAACATTTCAACGAAGTCGGATCCTGAGATAGCGAAGAACGGTACCCCAGCTTCACCCGCAACCGCTCGGGCCAACAAAGTCTTGCCGGTTCCGGGTGGGCCGTATAGCAAGACGCCCTTCGGGATCTTCGCGCCAACAGCCTGGAACTTTGCCGGCTCGGCGAGGAACTCCTTAATCTCCTGGAGTTCTTCTACCGCTTCCTCGGCGCCAGCGACGTCAGCAAAAGTTGTTTGTGGCATGTCTTTGGTGATCAATTTCGCCTTGGACTTGCCGAACTTCATGATGCCTGATCCACCGCCTTGCATCTGGCCCATGAAGAAGAAGAGCAAGAAGATAATCAATGCGATCGGCAGCAACGAGACCAGCAGCGTGACGAGCAGACTGTCACTCGGCACGACCACGTTGTAGCCACCGGCCAATTGCCCAGCGTCGGCTTTCTCCTGCAAGAGCTCTTGGAGGTTGACCCCTTGGCCGGTCACATATGAAGTGCGGACTTTGGTGCCGTCTTTCAAGGTTAGATCCAGGACCTGATCGCGGTCGGTGATGACCGCGGTATCGACATTTCCGGCCTTGATATCGCTGACCGCAGCACCGGTATCAACCTGTGCGGGTGCCCCTAGCCCTGAAATCAGGCTGGAGCCGAGCAGGACGAGCAGGACGGCCAGCACGATCCAAAAGATCGGCCCACGAATTATGCGCTTGTAATTCACCTCCTGACGGTACTACGACCCCGCTAACCCCACATCCGCCCGGTTGCCATTTCCGCGCAGGGCGAACCGTGGCCAAGGCAAGTGTCTGGAATCAGCCGCCGTAGACGTGCGGGGCCAAAGTGCCCACGCAGCGCAGATTGCGGTACTTCTGGGCGTAATCCAGCCCGTAACCCACCACGAATTCATTGGGGATGTCGAAACCCACATAGCGGGCATGAAGTTCGACTTTCATGGCATCGGGCTTGCGCAGCAAAGTGAACACCTCAACAGAGGCGGGCCCGCGTGAACTTAGGTTGCGCATCAGCCACGACAAAGTTAGGCCAGAATCCAAAACATCCTCGACCAGTAACACATTGCGGCCGGCGATGTCGGCATCTAGATCCTTAAGAATCCGAACCACACCACTGCTCTTGGTGCCGGATCCGTAAGACGACACCGCCATCCAGTCCATCTCAGCACTGCGCTTTAGGGATCGCGCCAGGTCTGCCATCACCATCACGGCACCCTTTAATACTCCGACAAGGAGCAGATCCTTATCGGCATAATCTGCCTCAATCTGGCCAGCCAGTTCACCTATGCGGGCCTTGATCTGCTCCTCGGTGAGCAACACGTGTGCAAGATCAACGCCGAGATCTTCTGGCTGCAACTTTTACTCCCGCTATTGGGTTGGACGAATAACGGTAAGCCTGTCATACGCGCGCTGCGCTTGAACTCCCCCCGGCAAGAATGCCGGCCCCTGCCCGGCCCAGTGAGTCACCAGGCGGTCCACGGCGAGCACGTGATCACGGCTTAGGTCCCCTGGGACGCCACCAATTGAAATACACATTGCGCGGATCAGCCGGGTACGGATTGCTCGTGGGATGCCATCCAACTCATTTATGTCAACCGAAACCGAGCCGTCGGCAATTGTTACCGCATCCTCGAATAGCGCGTCGGCTAGTTCATCGAGACCGTCGGCATCATCACGCAACATGCTCGCCGATCGCGCCAGCCCAACTGCAACGCCCGGCCCGAGATCATCACTCAATGACTCCAAGAGTTGACGTACGCGCACCCGAGCAAATTGTCGATCTGCATTATGCGGATCGCGCCACGGCTGCTCGCCCAATTGAGCCAGCACCTCATTTGCCGACTCGTGCACAACGGACCGCGGTATTTCGAGCAAGGGCCGATGCCACAATCCATTTACCGGTGCCATCGCGGCCAATGACCGGGCACCGGATCCGCGAGCTAAGCGCAGCAGCACGGTTTCAGCTTGATCGTCTTGGGTATGACCAAGTAGCACCACCGCTGAATTCTGCTGCTCGGCACTTGCGGTGAGTCCCGCATAGCGCGCATCACGGGCCGCCGACTCCAAGCCGCCAACTGCGCCAACGTGTACGGCCACAACCTCAACAGGGTTGAGCTCGAGGCGACCGCAAACGCTCGCTGCCCAAGCTGCGATCTCGGCGGATCCCTCCTGTAATTGGTGATCGACGATCACCGCACCGGCAAATAGCCCGAGCCGCTTGGCAACCCAACCGGTTGCGGCGGCCAAGGCGAGTGAATCAGGCCCACCGGAACAGGCGACCAGAACTATGTCTCCTGGCTCGAGGGCACTAAGTGCGCGCTCAACCGCATTGCGCACCTGGACGGTCGCAGCACATGCACGATCCATCAACTTGCCATTCGCTTGACCCACGCCCCCGGATTGGTGATCTCAGTTCGAGTTGGCAAAGTCATCGGTGAAGCCCAGACTTGATTAAATCCAGACATCCCAATGTCGTCGACGACGTGGCGCACAAACGCGGCACCTTCGGTGTATTGCCGCATCTTCATGTCCATACCGAGTGCGCGTCGAACTAGTGCATCAATCGCCTTCGGGCTATTCCTGCGTGCTGTAAAGCGTTCACGAATCAGCGCGACACTTGGTATCACCTGCGGGCCCACATCATCCATCACCACATCAGCGTGACCCTCAAGTAGCGACATCACCCCTGTCATTTTGTCGAATATTTCGCATTGCTCGGGTGACTGCACAGACTCAACTAAACTCCCCTTGCGAGCAATGGAGCCCATTACCGCCGCCACCCGCCGCAGGGTGTCACTAAAACTAAGGTCAGATGCTTCGATGAATTCGTTTACAAGGGAAGCAAGGTAGGCACCGAGCCACGGCACTGCACCAAATTGCACCCGGTGGGTTTCTTCATGTAGACACACCCACAATCGAAAATCTCGAGATGGCACTTGTAACTGCTGCTCGACCTGCACAATTGTCGGTGCCACAAGTAGCAGCCGACCCGGTTGACCAGGCTCGGTAAATACCTCGTATTGACCAAGTACTTTCCCAGAAAGCCAAGCAAGAACTACACCGAGTTGCACAGCCGAACCGCGGGCACCTATACCGCGGACTAAATCCGGTGGCCCACCACCTTCAACGCGTTCGGAAAGTGCTGCCAAGGCTATCTGCATCCCTGAGACATTTGAGGCAATCCATGCTGGGCGATCAACAACTTGTGCGCGTGAACCCGCCGGTGCAACCAATCCGGTAACCCGCTGCACAGGCGCTACCGCCTCCAGTGCCAACTCGCGCAGCATGTCGACAGCCGCCTGAGTTTCACGCTGTGACAGCACCGGCCCACTCGGGGCCAACCGGATCGCGGTACTGACGGCGAGCGGCCAATCAACAGTGGACCTCGAGTGATTGGTGGCCGATATTTGTTCAGGTGCCATCAGGGGCACCTGCATCCGGTGGACGGCAAGCTACAGCTACGCAGCTGCCTTCAAGGGCCCAATCGCCGGCCACGAATGGTACGAGGGCTACCTCGCCACGAACAACTTCGAATGACCCTAGGTTCGTAACCAAGATGCCATGACCCGCGGTAACTAGCACGATCGCAAACCCCGCGCTCACCTCAACCCGCCCGCCCGAAGTATCGATCCGCTCAGCCCGAAAGTACGGGTAAGCCTGTTCTGGCAGCACCGACACCAATCCTGCGCCTTGGATCTGGGACGCCGGCACCACTAATTGATCGAGGTCAGCCGCCGTCACGGCTGAAAGATCAACGGCCTGCAGGGCAATATCGAATCCAAGATCAAGATGGCCGTCTTTAGCACCGTCAACAGCAAACCCTTGCCACTCCAGCAGGATCGAGAGATCGGTTGGCTCCTGAAGTTCGAGCACGAAAACCCCATCGGCCACCGTGTGCGGCAAGCCTGCGGGCACGAGCATCGCATCACCAGGATGCACAACCTTGGTCTGCAATGCACTAAGCAGTGCCGCGCTATCACGTTCGCGAACCCAGGACGAAACCTGATCGAGAGTCATTGCCTCTTTGAAACCCACGCCAACTTCAGCGCCTTCAGGTGCATCGATGACGTACCACGCCTCGGTCTTACCATGTGATAATCCGAGATGGGTTTTTGCAAATGCTCGGTTCGGGTGCAAGTGCACCGGTAACCGCTGCCCAAGATCAAGTAATTTGACGAGCACCTCGGTGCTCGATCCGTATCGCGCTACATGCTTCGCGCCCAGCCAGGCCAGTGGATCCTCATCAATCGCTTCGACTAGCAACCGGCCGTCAGGTAAAACGCTGTAACCCTGGGGGGCCTGCCCAAATCTCGCAGTGGTCGACCCGATCCATTCTTCGGGCCGACTCGGGCCACCCGGGCCATGGCGCAGCGCACCGATTCGGTCACCACCACGATAAAAATGGTCGAACTGATTTACTGGGAGCATCGTCACCGTGGCAGTCATCCTGAGCACCCACACTTCGCTAGTTTCGTCGCGAATATATCAACAGATTGCCGTGCCGCATTTAGGTTCTTGACATCGTTGGCAAGAATTGCGAAGACGAGCACCCGCCCGTCAGCGTCTTTTACCGTGCCAGCCAAACCAATCACACCAGTTAGTGTTCCGGTTTTTGCATGCACGTAGCCGGCACCGCGTGCCGTCGCGCCAGATTGAAAACGATCGGCCAAAGTGCCAGTGGCACCGGCAACCGGTAACCCTCCGCCAATAGCAGAGAGCTCGGGATTCGAATTGACCACTACGTCAGCCAGCAAAGCAACGAAGGTAGCAACCGAAACCCGGTCATTGCCCGACAATCCACTTCCATCAGCAATAACTAGCCCACCGATCGGTAATCCGAGTTTCTTGACGGTAGCGGTAACCGCTTTCGCCCCACCCGCAAACGAAGCACCCGCTCCGCTCGCGCCGCCCACTAAGTGCGCAAGTGACTCACCCAAGTCATTATTCGAATCTGTTAATAGCTGTTCGACCAGATCAGCGATCGGCGGTGACTCCACCCTCGAGATCTCGGTGGCACTCGCCGGTGCGACACCGCGTGTAGTCGAGATTACTTCGACACCGGCTTTTGCTAGGTATCCCGCAAATACCTGAGCTGCTTGTTTGGCCGGGTCACTAACCCTGCTCAAGGCACCTGGGCGCACCCGCCCTTCACCAACCATTAGCGCGCTCACTGGGGCGGCGATCCCAAGGCGCGCCGCGTTCTTTGGCCAATTGGGCCCGGTCATTGGGCCAGTAAATAGTGATT
>JBAXHK010000079.1:0-6484 GCA_037138935.1 Actinomycetes bacterium | reverse complement strand
ATTGCGATTCCACCCCGTGACCTCAAACCCGAAGCCGGCCAGTTTGTTAGCTATCGCAGTACCCATTCGGCCCAGGCCCAGTACGGCAACGTGAACTTTGTCATGTGCTGGCGAGTGTCCTGCTGCTGGCTGCATAAGATCTGGCATGTGTATAGCGTATAGGCCCTTGTCCGCTACGCCAGCAAGGTTTCGCCCATGTACCCACCAGGCGAAGTACCGGGGGGTATCGCGAACGCAGCACTAGCCGTGTGACGGATGTATTCGTTTAATAGATCACTTTCAGAAAGTTGGCGTTGCAAAGCTACGAACTGCCGAGTCAGATCACGTTGATAGGACATGAAGAAAAGCCCTACATCCGCGGCTCCGCTAGCGTCGTCTGAGTTGGCGTAGTTGAAGGCTCGACGCAAAATACGGACTCCGCCATTATTTTGTGGATGTGCGAGCGCCACATGTGAGTCAGGGGCAATGGCCGGCTTACCGTCTGCTGACAGTTTGGAAAAGTCCGGCGTGGTGAATTCGGTGCCACCTGAAAGCGGCGCGCCACCTGATTTGGTCCGCCCGAAAACATCTTCTTGCTCTTTGAGTACCGAGTCATCCCAGTCACTGATTAACATTCGAATTTGTCGCACGGCAAGGTAACTGCCCCCGTCCATCCAGGCGGAGCCATCGGAAGATGTCGCCCAGACGAATTGATCCATTGCGGCGCGATCATTAGTATTTAGGTTATTAGTGCCATCGCGGAAGCCAAAAAGATTGCGGGGGGTTGTAGTGACATTGTTCAGTGAAGCAGCCCGGTTAAATCCTGCTTGAGTCCAACGCACTTTGGCGCGAGAACCCGCAATGCGCGTGAGGTTGCGCACCGCGTGCATCGCGATCTGGGCGTCATCGGCACATGCTTGGATGCAGATGTCTCCACCGATCCGTCCGGCAACTAGCTCATCACCCTTGAAGTTCGGAAATTGTTGCAATCCAGCAGGTTGCATGTTTGCCAGCCCGAATCGATCTCCTTGGGACTGACTTGTAAATAGTTCGGGGCCGAAACCAAAAGTGATGGTGAGGCCGGCGGTTGGTAAGTCCAGCGCCTCCCCGGTATCTTCTGGGGCGACGTCCTCCGGCCCGTTTACCGCGCCCGTTTTGCCAACCGGTAAGGCAGAAGTTAAGCGGGCGGCGCCCTGGGTTAGGTCTCTCATGAGGCCGATAAGAGCCGCCCGAGAAGTGACTGTGATGTCTATCGCCGCGAACTGAAGGTGGGCCGGCGGGGGAGTAGCGATACCGGCCTGGCTGCGCCCATAAAAGCCAACCTCAGGACGTGTAGGTGCCGGTGGCATCGGCCGCCCGTGGTGGCGATCGTCAGCTAATGCAGAGGTAGCGCCCACGACGCCAACGGCACCCAGACCCGCGGCACCCAGACCCGCGGCACCCAGTAGCGCACGGCGCGACAGGTTGGTAGCAGAAATGATTTTGGATTTCTCTGGCATTGCTCCTCCTAAGTTTTGGGTTCTTAGCGCGAGCATCGCGGGTGAAATTGCGAATTGGCCCAGCAAAAGATGTGGGTTTTATGTGAATGCAGCCGTGCCTGCCCTAGGAGGTAGGGATGGTGAGCTGGACGCGTAGTCCACCTAGTGGGCTGTCTAGGAGTTCAAGACGCCC
Organism: Actinomycetes bacterium; assembly: GCA_037138935.1. Classification (GTDB taxonomy): domain Bacteria; phylum Actinomycetota; class Actinomycetes; order S36-B12; family S36-B12. Next base: position 4,834 of record JBAXHK010000079.1, on the reverse strand, counting down.
GCCATGGGCGGCAATGACCGCGCCAATGATGCTCATGCCTAAACCGAAACCCCCACTTGAGGTTGATGGGGTTTCGTCTAGCCGGGTGAATCTTTGGAGCACCGCCTCGCGTTGCCCAATAGGGATACCGGGGCCTGCATCGTCAACCGTCAAGATTGTTTCGCCGTCATGTTGGATTAAATGCACTTCGACCGCTGAGTTAGGCGGGGTATGCCGTGAAATATTTTGCACGAGGTTAGAGACCAATTGGCGCCACGCGTTGGGTTCACCATTTATGAAGCAAATGCAAAGATCAAGCAGGATGGGTCTGCCAGGGTTCAGGGCGGTTAGATCCTCAAAAAAGTCACGGACGATTTGTGACAGATCAAATGTCTTAAATTCCTGTTGGACGAGAGCATCCATATTCTCTAAGACCAAGAGTTGGGTAACCAGGCCTTCGAGTCGGTGGCTCTCGGTAGCAATACGAGTGAGCGCCCTTGCCTGCAAGTCAGACGCATCCGGACTTTCATTTTGTAGGAGTTCGACGTAGCCTCGGATGACCGTAAGTGGGGTCCGAATCTCATGTGAAGCATTGGAGACAAACTTTCGAAGTTGAACTTCGGATGCCTCGACTCTGGTGATTGATTCTGTTAAGGCACCGATCATCGCATTTAGTGCTACTGACAGTTCACCAAGCTCGGTGCCGGGTTGGGCTGTTGGAACCCGCCGCTTGGTATCACCCTGAGCGATCGCCTGTGCTGAGTCAACCATCGCATCTACCGGGCGGAAGAACTTGCGCACCACGGCCCAAGAGGTGAGGGCGCCGATAATTGTGACTAGGGCAACCGCCGCGATAATCGATATCGCGAGCTGTTTCAGATTACTTTCTACGTCCGTCAAGGGGGTAGCAGCCACCGCCATCGCCCTTTTGGGGTCGGGCTGGCGCGCCACAACCCGATAAGTCACCTCACCAGGAACGGTTATTGCTGTTTGCTGTGACTGGGCTAGCTGGGCTGCCGTCAACGTCGGGAATGATAGAGGGTCGGAGCTGTATCCAGCTTGGCGCAGCACGGTGATCGTGTTGTCGCGATTAACCCGGGCAATCGCAATTTGGCTGTAGGCATCGGGCGGGGCGGAGTCGGGCGGGGCGGGGCGGGGGTTATTGGAGAGGTTTTGGATTCTGGCATCCGCGACCGCTGATCGAAGGCCGTTGTCGATAGTTTGGTATTGAATACTTGAGGCCGTGAAATACACAAAGGCGCCAAGAATGGCAGTTGAGAAGAGAATCAGTAACGCCGTCAGGATCGTGATTCGGGATCTAAGGCTCATGATTTGCTCTTATCAGCGAGCAATTGGTAGCCGACCCCGCGCACGGTTCGAATAGTTACACCGGCGCCGAGCTTCTTGCGGAGGTAGGAAATATAAGTTTCAAGTACGGTCGTTTCAGTGCCAGCGTCAAACCCCCAGATCTGGCGTAGTAATTGGTCTTTGGTCATTACCCTGTTGGCATTTTCCATCAACACCTGTAGTAGGCGAAACTCGGTGGCCGATAGTTCTAGCGCCTCCTCATTGCAAGTTGCCTCGTGCGTATCTGGGTCGAGTGTCAATGAGCCAACGCGGATTGCGGATGAGGTCTGCTCGCCGCGTGATCGACGCAGCACTGCCGCGACTCGCAGTGTCAACTCTTCGATGCCGAAAGGCTTCTTTACGAAGTCATCGGCTCCGAGCTTGAAGCCGGCATTGGTGTCGTCTCGATCTTGCCGAGCGGTCAAGATGATCACCGGAGTTGCATCGCCGGAGGCCCGCATTCGAGTTAGTACCTCGTAGCCGTCCATCTTGGGCATGTTGATATCTAGTACTACAAGGGCGATGGGGGATTCGCGCAAGATGTGCAGTGCTGCCATGCCATGGGATGCCGAGACCGTGTGGTAGCCGGCAAGGCGCAAGGCATCGCAGATGAGATCGTTCACATTGGGCTCGTCGTCAACGACCAGTACGGTGGTGGTCATTGGCCCTCCCCGTGTAGTGGTCTTTGGTGCCCTGTGGTTAGTCGACGAGTTGCGGAGTAACTGTACGGCGGCCAGGCCCAGTGTGGGCCCGGCCGCCGCCGCATTCAGTAAATTAAATGGCTGGCATCGGAGCTGGTCGGGTACCACCGTTTCGGGCACCCGCCGGGCGATCTTGGTGGGCTGCCTTGATGGCGTCTGCCTGGGCCGAGGTGATGGTGCCGTTAGCAACGAGTGCTGCGAGGGGGCCGCCGTCGGTGCGGGTGGGATCCGCGCTGCGGGCGCCGCCCGTAGTTCCGGTAGAGCTCGCCGACCGCTCTGGGCGTGCAGGCCGGGCCGCCTTGATGGCATCGGCCTGTGACTGGCTCAACGTGCCCTCGCTCACCAAACCGCTGAGCACAGTGGCTTCAATGACAGCACAATCAACCTTCACGCCACTTGCATCAGCGGCTTCCTTGGCCTCGTACATTTCGTACCGGAACGTTTCCTTTTGCGCTTCGGTGATGGTGCCGGCGGTCACGAGTGCTGAGAGAGCGGCACCCTTGGGCCCACCGCCACCGTTGCCAGCGGCAAACGCCGTGCCAACTCCAGCGCCAATAACGAGTGCGAGTGTACCTACGGCTACTGCGGCGCGGGTACCCCATTTTACATTGCGTTTCATGGAATTCTCCTTTTTTCAGGGTCCCATCGGTGGGGCCCTTGGTCGGTTAAGGCAAGAGTGCCCCGCATATTTGTGTTACTCCTTGGGCAAACATGTGGAATTCATGTGAATGCGTTAACTCAACCCTTGGCGGGGGGTAAAACAATGCGCCACGCCACTACCTGCTCGGGGTCAAAGGTGACGATCTCTCCATTTCGCTTACGGATAGTCGTCAAAGTTTCCAGGAAACCGAGTAACTCGGTAGGGCCACCGGACTCATGTAGTCGCATGGTGACTCGCAGGCCAATTTCGGCAGGGCCCGGATGTGGGGGCTTTGGGTCCGCGGCTGACATGGGTCCCATTGTCGCGTACCGAGCCTGGGTACACTCGCGGCATGACTTCACCTTTCCCTGCCGAGTCATTTGCTGATGTAATAGAGGCCAATCGAGAGTTTGCCGCTGGTTTCGCTTTCGCGGGCCAACCCGGTCGGGCCCAACGGGGCTTGGCCATCGTCACCTGCATGGATTCACGTATTAGCCCGCTGGACGTTGTGGGTATGGATGCCGGGGATGCCAAGATTTTGCGCAATGCCGGTGCCCGCGTTACCGAGGACGTTTTACGGACTTTGGTCTTGGCGAGTTACCTACTCGGTGTCGAGCGCATTTTGGTAATGCCGCATACCGATTGCCGAATGGCTCAGGCACAGGAGTCGGAGATCCATACAACGATTGCCGAGCAATATGGTGTTGACACGAGAAGCCTTGAATTTCGGACAGTGACCGACCAGCGGGCGGCACTGATTACTGATGTCACTCGAATTCGATCATTTCCACTTATACCCGAGGCGGTTGCTGTGGCGGGTGCAATCTATGACGTCCACACCGGAACCCTGGAGTTAGTCGACTGCTGACCGGCCTATTAGCTCAGCCAGCGTAAGTGCGTAAGGCAGACATATGCATCCTGGACACCGATGCCGGGAATCTTTACCGTGGTGCACTCCGGCGCGGAAGGCCGCGCCCACGGCGGAATACTGCTCCAGAATACGTCAACTTGTTCGCGGGTTGGTGCATACATGGCGATAGCGGTTGGCGTGCTGAGTTCGAGGCTATCAACCTCATCACGGGTGAGTTCTGCTTCGGTGGAGACGTTGTTGTAACCCCAAAGTTGCATCGCGGCAACCGCTGCCATCTGGTGGTCTGGGTCGGTCCAGATGCCGACGGTGTCAGCGGCGGAAGTGTTGTCGATGATCCATTGCTCAGCCTTGATCTTCTCGCGCATAATTTGTTCGCCACTGAAATCCACATAGGCCGCGCGAAATGGGTACTGGCCGTAGATGCCCATAAGGCCGCGCCCATTCTGGAGTAGCTGCATGCCGATCGCTGTGATTGCCAGGGCAACCAGCACGGCAAGTGCCGACGTTAAGTTACCCGACCGACGGGTGATGCTGGCCGCCACGAAGAATCCGAGACAGATTAGTAGCGCGATCAAGATACCCATTGGACGCTCGATAACTTCTGCCCATCTACCACTCCATAAAATCAGCGGAAGGGCTGCCAGCGGAACTAGCAGTGCTGCGGACGGGAGATTGCGGCGCTGCAAAAGTACGGCCGCGGCAAGCCCGATAGCTGCGAGTGAGCCCGGCCATAATTTGGCGATGTAATGCGGGGCTTCAAGCCAAGGCCCGGGCACCAGCGCGTAATAAATCGCGGTAAAAGCGATATTGGTTGAGGCAATTACCACCGCGGTAACAGCCCAGCGGTTACCGCGGGTGGTGATCGCGGAGATAGCGGCAATAACCAATGCCGAAACTGGTACGAGTAGGGCAATATCGCTGGCCCAAATCGTTGGGTCGCTGATGAAATCCGTGTAGTCCAGCCGCCCGTTCCAGTACAAGTAGGTACTTACCCAGTTCAGACCCGGGAACAGCATTAGGCCCAGGGCGATAAACATTAGGAGGCTGACAGCGAACCCGGCGATCGCGGCGACTGTGTCGAAGAGCAAAGCCCGCCAACGATCGGTATGGGCCACGAAAACACCAACTAACCGAATGCCAACCCACATCGAAAGAGCCAGGAAGCAGGCGTACGGGTTAAGCATCAAGAGCCAAGCCGCGGTCGCCCCCGAAATAAACGCGGGTAGCCAGTTGATGCGTGGTGTGCCAAATGTGCACCACGTGCCTAGCGCGATGAATAGCAATGTGGCAGCCAAA
>JBAXHK010000078.1:0-6557 GCA_037138935.1 Actinomycetes bacterium | reverse complement strand
TGCATCAACAACGGCCGCGGTGTTGTAGAGAACACCTGGCTGCTCCTCTTCATACATTGGCAGCACCATGACCATGTTCAGTTCTTTGGCTAACTTCTGAAATCGCTCGGTGGTTGGGCCGGGGATGGCCTCGGCGTATTCATAGAACTTGGCATCTTGGACCTGGCAAAAATACGGGCCGTAGAATAATTCTTGGAAACAGATCACCTGCGCCCCTTGGGCCGCGGCCTTGCGGGCGTAATCCTCATGTGCTGCGATCATGGACTCTTTGTCGCCGGTCCAATTGGTTTGGACGAGGGCTGCGCGTACGACGGTCATGCGGTTCCTCCTTGAATGGGCGACTGGTGCCCCTTGGTGTGCGGAAGCCAAATTTATTTGTGATTTACGAGAATAGACATTCTTGGTTGTGTTATAAAGCCGAATCACATAAATTCATCCGATTTCTTGAAAATATGTTTTGGAGGGGCGCGGTGGGGCAAATATCTGCGATGACCGCCCCTGTTGACCACCTGCCATTATTACTCGAGGCGATCACTGATTGCTCCCCGAAAGGCATTGCCGCGGCGGTGCATCGCCTGATTCGCGCCCAGAAATTGATTACTGGAGACCGGCTGCCCACGGTGCGAGAACTGGCCCGCGCACTGGGAATTAGCCCCGCAACCGTAAGCGAGGCTTGGCAGGCGCTGGGTGCGGTCGGGGCTATCCAAGCCCGCGGGCGCGCCGGCAGTTTTGTCAAGGAAACCGTGGAGCCTGGCCGCCCGATCCGATACCTCAGTATCGGCGGTGCGCCCGGGGTTGATGGGCTGGATCTGTCGACGGGTACCCCAGATCCGCGATTGCTCCCGAAACTCCGTGAAGCCCTTGAACGGGTTACCACTCGTGATTTGGCCTGGACAACGAGTTACCTTGACGATCCGGTGCTGCCCCAACTCGAAGTCATTTTGCGACAAAATTGGCCATTTGAAGCGCAACGGGTCACCGTGGTCGATGGGGCTTTGGATGCGCTGTCGCGGGTGGTTGAGCAAACCATTCGGCTCGGCGACCGAGTAATTATGGAAAACCCTGGATTTCCGCCACTTATAGACCTATTGGAGCGCAGTGGAGCTGAAGTTATCCCCGTTTCGATGGACGATGAAGGTGTCCGACCCGCCGAGGTATCACTGGCGCTGGAAATGTCTCCGGTAGCAATTTTCATCCAGCCACGTGCCCAAAATCCGACAGGCACCAACATGAGTAAAGCCCGCAGTGTGGTGCTCGCTGAAATATTGCGGCCCTCGTCAATTCTCGTGATAGAGGACGACCATTCCGGTGAGATCGCTACCGGTGAAGATGTAAGTATCGGCAAGTTCCTGCCCGAGCGAACCGTGCACATCCGCAGTTATTCGAAATCTCACGGCCCAGACCTGCGGATTGCTGCCGTCGGTGGCTCGGCTGACGTAATCGACCCGCTCCTTTCCCGCCGGATGCTGGGTCCCGGCTGGACGAGTCGCCTATTGCAGGCGGTACTGATCGAACTGCTAACCGATAAGTCGGCCATCGCGGCGGTAACTCGGGCAAGATCTAGGTACGCGGTACGCAGTTTGGCGCTGCGTGCTGGGCTCGCGGGGCTGGGGGTCACCAGTAGCACAGGGGATGGGATCAATGCTTGGGTCGAGGTGGCCGATGAGCGGGCTGCAATGATCACCTTGGCGGCCATGGGGATTCGGGTGGCTCCCGGAACCCCATTTGAAGTAGTGCCGACCGGGGTGCCCCATGTTCGGGTTACCACCGGGTTGCTGCACGAAGATGACACCGAACAGTGGCAGCATGTGATCACCGCACTGGCAACGGCGGCTAAAGCCGGGCCAACACTTCGGGGGGTTTAACGGTGGCAGATCGGAGACGTCTGGATTAACGATCACATACCGATTGTGAGTGAATTGCGACTTGGAGGCTCCAAACAGACCAGTTTCGGCAAGAATGGCCTCACTTATTGACTCGACGATCACCCGTTAGTTATTCGCGAACTGAGAGGAACTAAATGTCGAAACAAGTATCCGAGGCAGCTGTCCAAATAGCCGGGCTGGCCAAGAGTTCGCTGTCCCGTCGACGGTTACTTCAGGCGGCGGGTATCGGCGGGGTGGCAATTGCCGCGACCGCATGCGGTGCCTCGGGTAGTGACGCGGGTACTGCAACCGGCGCACCAGCCGCGGGCACCGCCGCTGATCTGTCAGATACGGACAAAACTGCTAACTGGTCGAATTGGCCCCTTTACTTGGACATTAACGACGAGACTGGCGAGTACCCAACCCTTAAGGCTTTTCAGGACGCGAATGGGATTGCCGTCACTTACACCGAAGATGTCAATGACAACAATGAGTTCTACGCCAAAGTGCGCACCCAGCTTGAGCAAGGCCAAGATATCGGGCGTGATCTCGTCGTTCTTACCGACTGGATGGCAGCTCTGTGGATTGAAAATGGCTACGCGCAAAAACTTGATAAGGCCAATATTCCGAACAGCAAGAACCTGATACCGCGGTTGGCTGATGTGGCATTCGATAAGCCACGTGATTACTCACTGCCTTGGCAGTCAGGTTTCGGCGGCCTCGGCTATAACAAGTCGGCGTTGAAGGACACGCTCGGAAGCGACAAGATCACCACGTTGGACCAACTCTTTGACCCCAAGCTCAAGGGCCGGATTACGGTGCTGTCCGAGATGCGCGACACGATGGGTTGCATCATGGCTTGGCAGGGAAATAATCCATCCGATTTCACCGACGACCAGTTCAGCCAAGCAATTGAAGAGCTAACCAAGCAGGTCGATAGTGGCCAGATCCGTCAAGTGACTGGTAATGACTACATCGCCTCACTTGAATCAGGTGACGTAATCGCGGTGATTGGTTGGTCCGGTGACTTATTTGCACTTGGCGAAGATTTCGGCTTCGAGATCCCCGAGTCGGGCGGCATGCTCTGGACCGACAATATGCTGATTCCGGCCCTCGCGGCGCATAAGAAGAACGCCGAGACGATCATGAACTACTACTACGATCCAAAGGTGGCAGCTGAAGTAGCCGCTTACGTGAACTACATCTGTCCGGTCGAAGGGGCCAAAGCTGAAATGGAAAAGATCGACCCGGCATTGGCAGCAAGTGAATTCATTTTCCCGTCAGCGGCAACTCTTGACCGCACTTATGTGTTCAAAGCTCTTACTCCCGAACAGGGCGATAAGTACGAGCGCGAATTCCAGACAGCGATCGGTAACTAGAGCGTGACCGGAGCGATTAAACAGGTCGAGGATCTCCACCTGCTAAATCTCACCAAGAAGTTCGGCGATGTCGCTGCGGTAGATGATCTGACTTTGACCATCCCTGCCGGCTCATTTTTTGCGCTCCTCGGGGCATCTGGTTGCGGCAAGACAACTACCCTACGGATGGTTGCCGGGCTTGAGGAGCCAACTTCGGGCACCATAAATATCGGGTCCAAAGACATCACGAACCTACGGGCATTTCAACGCCCGGTCAATACAGTTTTTCAATCGTATGCGTTGTTCCCGCACCTTGACATTTTCGAAAATGTGGCATTCGGATTGCGTCGCCGCGGAATCAAGGATGTGAAGACACCGGTAAATCAGATGCTGGAGCTAGTTGAACTAGGTGCGATGGCTAGGCGAAAGCCCACCCAGCTATCCGGCGGGCAGCAGCAACGGGTTGCGGTGGCCCGTGCCTTGATTAATGAGCCTGATGTGCTGCTACTTGATGAGCCGCTTGGCGCACTTGACCTCAAATTGCGCCGGCAAATGCAAATTGAGCTCAAGCGCATTCAACGTGAAGTGGGCACAACCTTTGTTCATGTGACCCATGATCAAGAGGAGGCCATGACCATGGCCGATACCGTCGCGATCATGAACGCTGGCCGGATAGAGCAGTTGGGTAACCCAGCGGATATCTATGAACTTCCTAAAACCGTGTTTGTAGCAAACTTTTTGGGTCAGTCGAATCTGATTCACGGTACGGCTCAAGGTCGCAGCGGTGACGATATTTTGGTGACCGCCTATGGGCAAACTTATGTGGTGCCGGCCGCGCGATCTAGCGCAACAACTGACAGCTTGATCGTGGGCGTTCGGCCCGAGAAGATGACGGTCCTCGACGCCCCCGAGGGCCATCGAGCGCCTGAGTCGCATAACAAAATTTCTGGCAGAGTAACGGATGTTTCATATGCGGGTGTATCGACCCAATACCTGGTGCGCACTCCATGGGATCAAGAACTAACGGTTTTCGAACAGAATGTAATCGTTGGTGACCGCTGCTCGGTTGGCGATGAAGTGCTACTTCATTGGGCCCCAGAACACACCTTCGGCCTCGAAAACCTCGGCGGTTAACGGTGTCACCAATCCTGGTAGCTGGGCCGAGTAAGCCGGTGGTGGTAGCCAAACGCCGTTCCGGTACCGGATACTTGCTCTTGTTCCCGGGCATGACTTGGTTGGCAATATTCTTTGCGATCCCGTTCGTCACCTTGTTCATGACCAGTTTGCAGGAGCCGGTACCTGGCAAAATGGGCAAATATCAGGCCGGTTTTCAACTCAGTAATTACACGAACGCGATGGCCGAGTACTGGCCGCAATTCCTCAGATCATTTATCTACGCTGGCATTGCGACTCTGCTGGCCCTTGTTATCGCCTATCCATTGGCTTACTTCATTGCGATGAAGGGCGGTAAGTGGCGTCCGCTGCTTTTGGTGTTAGTGATCGCTCCGTCATTCGCATCATTCTTACTTCGCACCTACGCTTGGCGCACTATTTTGGCAGACGAGGGCCCGATCACCTCATTCTTTAATGCACTTCACTTACTGCCAGATGATCGAATCCTGAACACCGGCATTGCTGTGGTCGCTGGCTTGACATATAACTTCCTGCCTTTCATGATTTTGCCGCTATATGCGGCACTCGAGAAAATTGATCCGCGCCTAATTGAGGCGTCCAGCGACTTGTATTCCTCAGGTGTGGCGACTTTCCGCAAGATCACGTGGCCGCTGTCGCTGCCGGGGGTAGTGGCGGGCACTTTGCTAACTTTCATTCCGGCAGCTGGTGACTACATCAATGCCGAGTTACTTGGATCGACCAAGGATCGAATGATCGGCAATGTGATCCAGACCAACTTCATTGAATTTCGAGATTACCCGACCGCCAGCGCACTGTCATTTGTTTTGATGGCTGCGATCTTGGTGATGGTATTTACGTATATCCGCCGGGCCGGGACGGAGGATTTACTCTGATGCGCTGGCTTCGGCGAAATCTCTTGGGGATCGTCGCGATTCTCGTCCTGATTTACCTATTCATACCTATCGCTGTTGTTGCGATCTTAAGTTTCAATAAGCCATCGGGTAAGTTCAATATAAGTTGGACGCAATTCTCAACCGATGCCTGGACTAATATCTGTGGGGTTCCAGGGGTTTGCTCATCATTCGTAACTAGTATTCAAATTGGAATTATCTCAACTGTCGTAGCCACGGCGCTGGGGACGATGATCGCCTTCGCGTTGGTGCGATATCGTTTTCGCGGCCGCAGCACTACCAACCTACTGATCTTTTTGCCGATGGCCACACCTGAAGTTGTTATGGGTTCGAGCCTCTTGGCACTGTTCTTGAACCTGCGATTCCCGCTGGGTCAATGGACGGTGATAATCGCGCACATCATGTTCATCATCTCGTTCGTTGTTGTTACCGTAAAAGCCAGGCTGCAGGGCCTTGATCCACGCCTTGAAGAGGCTGCACGAGATCTATATGCCGATCCGAAATCCACTTTCAGATACGTAACTTTGCCGCTGGTCGCGCCAGGCATCGCCGGTGCCGCCTTACTTGGTTTTTCCCTTTCATTCGACGACTTCATCATCAGTTATTTCAATGCTGGCACCTTGGTAACCTTTCCAATTTTCATTTGGGGAGCGGCCCAACGTGGAATACCGGTGCAGGTTAACGCGCTGGCGACAATGGTCTTTGTGATTGCCCTGCTGATTGTGCTTAGTAGCCAATTGGTCAGCTACCGGCGCCGCAAAAAACTAATGTCAACTTGAGCTCTGGGTTTTCGGTAAAGGCCTCGGGTGAGGCCGCGATTTGGTTGAGGGGACTAGTGGGATCACCGAGGTGTTCATCTCGGTTTCCGATGGTCTCCTCTCCGAAAGGCTTAATCCGTGTTCAACGACACGCAAACTGATGCTTCAGTTCGCTCCCTAAAGAGCGCCCGCAATGAAATCTTTTGGCTTGATGACCCAGGTCGCCCGGCGGTGCTCCCGCCATTAGCGACGCATACCACCGCCGACCTGTGTGTAGTTGGAGCCGGGTTCAGTGGGCTCTGGACCGCGGTACTTGCCAAGGAAGAACACCCGGAATGGAGTGTGGTAGTTCTCGAAGGTACTCGGATTGCTGAGGGCGCCACAGGGCGAAATGGTGGTTTTCGCTCCGCATCTCTGACCCACGGGTTGGCCAATGGCCTAAGTCGGTGGCCCACCGAAATCTCTACGTTGCTGCGACTTGGCAATCAAAACCTTGACTCCATCGAGGATTTCATTAACCAGCACGGTATC
>JBAXHK010000077.1:0-6629 GCA_037138935.1 Actinomycetes bacterium | reverse complement strand
TAGCAGGCTCAGCCTGGAAATGTGCTCAACGCAGTGGACGAAATCCTTATTGGTAGACCAGCGTGCAGATACCGCAGTGCTGAGAATTGACAGGGTGTCAGCGCCAACCTTGCGGGAGAGCAATTGCTCGAGCATTAGCTTCTTGGCACCAGTAACCCCACCGGTATCAGCGAGATAGCGCGCAAGGGTCGACTCACGTACAAGCAGTGTGTATACCGCCGCCAATTCAGCGGACAACTTCGTGAGATCATCGGCGGACAGCGGCGCCGAAAGCTCGTCGAACTTCGCCACCACCGCTGCCTGCGCGTCGCGGCTAGCCGGACGCAGATCGGTCGGGCTGACTTCTGGCGCGGTGACCACCGGGGCCATCGCCTCCATCTCGTCAAGGAACCTGTCGACCGTGGCGGATAGCTCACGCGGGTCGGCTACATGCGCCCTGATGATTTCTTCTGCTCGGCGCAAGGCTTCAGTTCCGAGTTCATCGCGCAGCTCGCGAATGAGTTGCGAGCGCAACAGGAGTACCTGCTGATCGCCTTGCACTTTGATTCTTTCGGCCTCGACACCACCTTGGATGCGCAACTGCTCACCGATTCGAACGGAATCAGATGCAGCCTCGTCGATAATGTGACGGGCCTCGATACGCCCTTCGTCCAACTTCACCGAGCGATATTGATCGGCATCGGCAAGCCGCTGGGCAGCCTTCGCACTATCTTCTAGTTGGGTCCGAACGACCGTCTTGCGTTCGGCCATTGCCTTGCGCACAGGTGGAACGACGTACTTCATGATGATAAGAACAATTACGGCGAAACCGATGAGTTGCCCAATGAACGTACCCATCAGCCCCTACCCTCCGCGTTCGACCGCTGCTTCGAACTTTCAGCATCAACACCAAGTATCCGGTTAGCAAGTGTCAACGAGAGGTTCTCCACCGAGGCGCTAAGGCTAGGTGCCAGTGATTCGCCTTCAACTTTTAGCGCGTCACCGGCCTGCTGCAACTTGTCAGCTACCACGACATTGGCATCCGAGCGCAAATCATCTGCAACCTGGCGACCCTCGGCCCGGGCTTGGTCGCGCAGGCCTCCGGCCTCGGACCTAGCCGCCGCCAATTCCTGCTTGAACTCGGATTCGGCGGCGACATCCTGCTCAGCGGCTTGGCGGTTGTCCTGGGCGGTCTGGGCAACCAACCGGTCGCGCTCGTCAAGGACTTGTTGAACTGGTTTCACCACAAACTTGGCAATCACCCAGAAGACGATGAGGAAAATCGCCAACACGAAGAAGAAGGTGCCGTTGGGGATTAAGAAGTTGGTGGGGCCAGCCTCCGCCTCAGCAGACAACAATGTCACTCCCGAAATCACAGCTCCACTCATTGCGACTCGTTAGGCTCCTGGCGTGGCAAAAACGAATAGCGCCATGAACGCGAGGTTGATGAAGTAAGCCGCCTCAACTAGGCCGACCGTGATGAAGAACGGGGTGAACAAACGGCCCTGAGCTTCTGGCTGGCGGGCGATACCGGAAATTAGTGCATTACCGGCGATACCGTCACCGATACCCGCACCGATGGCGCCGCCACCTAAAATGAGGCCACCGCCGATCAGGGCTCCGGCCACAATTGTTGGATCTGCCATTGCTTTTCTCCTTAATTTCTTGTCGGTTTGCTTTCATTTCTCAGTGGGAACGTCATTAGTGGTTAGGTGCATGCGCAGCCTAGTGGTGCGACTCCTCTGTCTCCGTGGCTTGGCTGAAGTAGAGGATTGTTAGCAGCGCGAAAATGAACGCCTGGATGAGTCCTACAAAAAGGTCGAACGTTTTCCAGATCGCATTGGGTGCCCACATAATGTAGGAGGGCAGCATCGCGATTAGACCTACCATGATGACGCCGGCGAAGATGTTGCCAAAAAGCCGCAGCGACAGAGAAATAGGTTTGGCGATCTCTTCCACGAGGTTAATGGGAGCCAGGAAGGCCACGTGACCCTTGGTGACCTTTATCGGGTAGCCGATGATGCCGCTTCGCTTAAAGCCCGCCGCGTGGTAGCAGATGAAGACGAACAAAGCGAGGGCCAGCACGAAGTTGATATCGGAGGCAGGTGGTTTTAGTAACTCAACGGCACCTCCGTCGGCCGAGGTGAACTGAAGCGGGAGCACGGAGATCCAGTTCGCGACCAAGATAAATACGAAAAGGCTTATCACCAGTGGAAGCACGAATGGAGCCAGTGAGAGGCCCATAGATGCTTGCACTTGGCCGCGCATCTGGACGGTGACGGCTTCCCAGAATAACTGCACGCCACTCGGTACACCGGTTGATGTCACCTTGGCCCTAAGGAGGAATGCCAGTAGCAGGGTAACTGCCGCGGCTACCAAGGTGGCGTAGATCGTGTCGGTGTTGACCGTCATGCCTAACCAGGTAGCAGTGGTGTGGTGGCCGACCTCGATCGAGGTTACGGGGCTGAATTCTTTGATCATGGTCACGACTTCTGGGTCTCCGAATCAACTGGAGCATCAAGATCACCCTTGCGGATCTTCATCCAAACAGGAACAACAGTGCTCAGCACTAGGACCACCTGAAAAAGTGCGAGGCCAAATAAGACGCCGAAGCCAAATGGTCGAAAGACGAATGCGACTACCAGCGCAATGAGTGTGATAACCAGCAGCCGGGTAGCAGAGTTCAGCGCCAGCCCGCGCTTAAGTGGGTGCTCTTGCGCAGCGATCGCGGCAACCGACCAACTCACCACCTGCGCATTAGCGAGGCCTAAAACCAGACCGATGGCGAAGAACACGCCAAACATCACCGCGCCCGCAAGGGCGGCCAGCGCAATTGACACGCCACTTAGAACGATGCAGAACACGGCTAGGCGCGCCGGCCGAAAGACTACGGATGGAAGGACGAACGGCGTCTCTTCCAGAGGCGCTGCCAAAGACCCTCCCACAAATTTGGCGGACGAAAATAACTTTTTGAAGACCGCGGGCCGAACGCTATCACGGGTTCAAGGGCCCACATTTGCGGGGTTGGATACACCCCGGAGACTAGCCGCGAGTGCCACTTCGCAGTTGGCGAACCGCAGCAACCGGGGCCTTGGGCGGACGACGAACCATGAAAATTAACAGGCCTAATCCCACCACAAAACCTGCCACGGCATACGAAATGGGCACAAAAGCAATTGCCACCGCGGTGCCCGCAACCAACGCCGTCCAGGCATACATGATCAAGACAGCACGGGCTTGGGAATGCCCCATCTCAAGCAGGCGATGGTGCAGGTGCTGCTTATCGGGGGCAAATGGGTTACGCCCAGCACGGGTGCGGCGCACCACAGCTAGGAGTAGGTCAACCAGCGGAACCGCCATGACCGCGATCGGCAGCAAGATCGGCAGCAAAGTTGGGATAATGGTTGGGCCAGCGAGTGCACTTGGATCAATCTGACCCGATAACGTGATCGTGCTCGCCGCGAGCAATAAGCCCAGCATCATCGAGCCGGTATCGCCCATAAAGATGCGCGCCCGGTACACATTGTGGGGCAAGAACCCAATGCAGATGCCCACAAGAAGTACCGAAACCAAAGTCGCCAAAGTTGCGCGCTCAACCCCGAGCACCACCGAGAGCAGATACGAATAGGCGAAGAAAGCCCCGGCCGCCACCGCCACGATGCCGGCGGCTAGTCCGTCAAGACCGTCAATGAAGTTAATGGCGTTAATACTGATTAAGACGATCAAGACGGTAAACAGCACACTTGTTAGTGGGTCAAGCACGAAGGTGCCACCGATCGGCAACCAAATAACGGCAATACCTTGAAATGCCATCACGCCCGCGGCTAAGACCTGGCCGGCTAATTTAATTGGTGCGTCCAGCCCCCACTTATCGTCGACGATGCCAAGCAAGACAATGATCGCCACCCCGGACAGCAGAGCGAGTGGTGCACTACCTGTCTCAAAAACTGAACCCATCATGGGGAGCTTGCTTGCTAGCAATAGGCCGGTAATAAGCCCCAGCATCATCGCTATGCCACCAAGGCGGGGGGTGGACTCGGCGTGTACATCGCGATCGCGTACTTCGGCAACGAATCCGAAACGAATTGCAAAGCGCTCAACAAGTGGAGTTGTCAGATAAGTGACGGCGGCCGCAGCGAGTAAGCACAATAGATATTCGCGCACGGCCCCTCCTTTCGGTCAACCTATTCGACGTGGGTCGGTCAATAGTTAGCTCTGCGGGTAGGCCGGGTGCTTCGTTACCAACTCCAACACATCAGCTGCTACTGCGGCGGCGGTCGCTGGCTCACGTACCGCACGACCGATCAATGTGGCAATTTCTTTCATGTTGCCGGCGTCCATCCCTTGGGTGGTGACCGAAGGTGTACCAACCCGGATACCCGACCCAACCGATGGTGGTTGAGGATCGTATGGAATCGCATTCTTATTCAAGGTAATACGTGCGGCATCACAGCGAACTTCAGCTTCGGACCCGCTCACGCCAAGGGGCTGCAGATCCACCAGCGCGAGATGGGTATCGGTACCGCCGCTCACCGGGCGCATACCTTCGGCCTCCAGGCCCGCCGCCAGTGCCTGCGCATTGACGATGACCTGCTTGGCGTAGTCCTGATAAGCGGGTGTTGCAGCTTCTTTGAGTGCTACCGCCTTTGCCGCCACCGCATGCATCAGCGGGCCACCTTGCATCATCGGGAATACCGCCTTGTCAATGGCCGCAGCGTGCTCGGCCTTACACAAAATCATGCCGCCGCGGGGGCCGCGCAGCACTTTGTGGGTGGTGAAAGTAACTACGTCGGCGAATGGCACCGGGCTCGGGATGGCCCGGCCTGCAACTAATCCGATGAAATGTGCCGCATCAACCATCAAGATGGCGCCAACTTCATCGGCGATGGAGCGAAATGCAGCAAAATCGATGAGCCGCGGATAAGCCGTCGCCCCGCAGATGATCATTTTGGGCCGGTGTTCAACAGCTAGTGCGCGCACCTGTTCATAATCAATAAGTTCGGTATCTTTGCGAACTCCGTACGAGACGATGTTGAACCACTTACCCGAAAAATTGACTTTCGAACCGTGGGTCAAGTGACCGCCGTGGGGCAAACTCATGGCGAGCACGGTCTCACCGGGCATGACGAAAGCACCGTACGCAGCGAGATTGGCGCTCGCCCCACTATGGGGCTGGAGATTGGCATGGTCGGCGCCAAATAGCTCCTTGGCGCGCGCATTGCCGATTTCCTCGGCGACATCAACTTCAGCGCAACCACCGTAGTAGCGCCGGCCGGGGTATCCCTCGGCGTACTTATTACTCAATGTCGAGCCGAGCGCCGCCAAAACGGCAGGTGAGGTGAAGTTTTCGCTGGCGATCAGCTGCAATCCAGTGCGCAGCCGGTCCAATTCGGCCAAGACGACGCCGGCAATTTGTGGATCCTCGGCGGCCAGCGCGTCGAAATCCGGACCCCAAAATGGCGTGCTGCTCATCTAGCTCCCTTGTTGTTGGTGGCCCTAGTCTACGCAATAGGGCCTTGGCTGCCTCTGCACCTAGCCCGCCGTGGAATCGACCAAATCCGGGCAAACCGCCCGCAGCTCCGCTATGCCAACCGTGCCTAACCGAACCACCTCCGGAGCCGGGCCGCGCAGGTCAACCACGGTGCTGATCGTCGCCGCTAAATCTGCGGGTTCGTTTTCGGGCATCACCCCAAGTTCGCCGACGTCAAGGGCGAGCACGATGGCTTCGCCAAACTGAGCAACGCCATCGTCAAGGGTGGTGGCCGCCGGCATCCCGGCCACATTGGCTCCGGTCACCGCCAAGGGGCCGGTTGCTCGCAGCAGTTCAAGAAGTAGGGGGTGCAGGGGCATTCGCGCCGCAAGTGGGGCATCTTGGGGCAAGTCCCAGGCCAAGGTTGACTGCGGCTCAAAGAGCAAGGTCAACAACCCGGGCCAAAAGTTGAGCATGAGCGCCCGGGCCGCCGGTAAACCCACGTGCACCGCGAGGCCGCTCATGGTCGCCGCACTGGGCACCATGATTGGCAGCGGCACTTGGTTTGACTGGCTCTTGGCCTTGCGCAAGGAAGCAACTCCACGGCTGCTAAATGGGTCGGTCGCCAGTGCATAAACACTCTCGGTCGGCACCAAAATCAAATCGCCGCGTCGAGCAGCTGAGGTAGCAGCAATTAGTGAACGTGGCCGATCTACGTTATCGGCGGTAGTACCGCACGCTAGCCGCAACATGGTGGCCCCTTCTCAACTAGATCGACGAGCGATAGTAAACCGCGGCAATCCATTTAAATCCATGCGATCGATGACTTCGGGCCACACTCGGGTGCCGATTGACATTTTGGCCAGCAGCGCGAGCTCATCGCCAGCCACCAAACTCTGAGCTAGCCCCGCGACCCCGAGGAGCCCAGCGTCAGCGCCCTGCACATCTGCATGCTCAATAACCAGCATGCCACCTGGCTTAAGTAAAATTGCCGCGGTGCGCAGCACCCCGCGCACTACGTCGAGGCCATCTTCACCAGCAAAAAGGGCAACTTTTGGTTCATGATCGCGAACTTCTGGCTCCCTTGGCACCATGCGAGCCGGAATATACGGCGGATTCGCGACGATAACTGAAACTTGACCGGCCAACCGTGCGAGGCCATGACCGGGATCGGCAACTA
>JBAXHK010000076.1:0-6669 GCA_037138935.1 Actinomycetes bacterium | reverse complement strand
AAATAGTCGACAACTACCAAGCGCAGATCATGGCGCTGCTTAAGGCGGCGGCACTTGGCGCGGA
The DNA here is from genome assembly GCA_037138935.1 of Actinomycetes bacterium. GTDB lineage: Bacteria > Actinomycetota > Actinomycetes > S36-B12 > S36-B12. The sequence continues at coordinate 6,605 of JBAXHK010000076.1, read as the reverse complement.
TCTCCATCAAGGTCATGTTCGGTGAATCGTCAATGAATAAAGGTGCTTCACTGACCGTGCCCATCTTGCTGGCCAACTTAGCCCAGTCGCCTTCGCTCATTGTGCCCGAACGCATGTGGTGCAGGGGGATCTGGGCTTCGGCCGAAAGGAGACGCATGACGATTTCGTTGCGGCTCATTTCGAGTGAGAAGATGACGCTGCTCAAACCATGTTTGATGGAAGCATTACGGCAAATATCTAGACCTAGAGTTGACTTACCGAGCGCGGGCCGAGCCGCCAAGATGATTAATTGGCCTGGGTGCAGGCCGTTCGTTAGTGAATCCAGATCAACAAACCCTGTTGGCACTCCGATCATTTCGCCGCCGCGATTTGAGATTGCTTCAATCTCACTTAGGGCGTCATTCATGATGTCGCGCAGTGGGCTGTAATCCTCACTCATGCGCCGATCGGTGACGTCGTAGACCTCAGCTTGTGCTCTATCAACCATTTCGTCGACATCACCGGTACCGGTATAACCCATACTCACGATGCGGGTGCCAGCTTCAACGAGGCGGCGCAAGATTGCTTGCTCGCGCACGATACGGGCGTAGTAGTTGCCATTTGCTGCGGTTGGCACCAGTGACACCAACGTGTGCAGATACGGTGCCCCACCTACGCGTGCGATATCGCCGTTCTTGGTTAACTCAGCGGCAATGGTGACGGCATCTGCTGGCTCGCCCTTGCTGTATAGATCAAGAATTGCCCCGTAAATAGTTTGATGGGCGGGCCGATAGAAATCAGCTTCGCGCACTGTCTCTACGACATCGGCGATGGCGTCCTTGCTCAACAGCATGGCCCCTAGGACCGACTGCTCGGCCGCAACATCATTCGGTGGGGTGCGGTCCTGGGCCCGGTGCTCAACGGGAAGGGGCAACTCAACGACACTCATCTAGGCCTCCCTTCCGAGCACCATTCCATCACCATTTACCTTTTCTAACAGGTAGGTCTGACGTAACGTATGGGCGAGGCGTCGGCCCTGTCCAACCACCTTGTGGATGAGGGTGTGGAGTGGTTGGGGACCACCTGCTCCTGACCGGCGATCCCTTGGGGACAGTCTGGGGATGACCGAAATGGGCCAGTGCCATTTCGATGCGGTCCGGAGAGATTCCCTATCCCTAGGCTGTGGATAACAAATTTATTCCAGAATAGGTACCCTCAACCCGTGCACAAGCCATACCAAGTCACCGTCATCTGTCTAGGTAATATTTGCCGCTCCCCGATAGGGGAGGCGGTGCTCCGCGATCGCCTCGCTGCCGCCGGCCTCACCGCATTGGTCAGCGTCGACTCCGCCGGCACCGGGGATTGGCATCTTGGCCAAGGGGCGAACGTCAAATCCATCACCACGTTGAATCAATACGGCTACGAGCTTGACCACACGGCACGACAGATCACCCCAAGTTGGTTCGCCGACATTGACCTTGCGTTGGTAATGGACACCAATAATTTCGCCGACGTCGCTGCGCTAATCGAAATTAGTGGCACCCAAGTTGAATTGCGGATGATGCGTGCTTTTGATCCGGCACTAAGTGGCATTGTTGAACCAGCCCCCGCCCTTGATGTGCCCGACCCGTATCACGGCACGATGGATGATTTTCTAACCGTGCTGCGCATGATTGAGGCAGCCTGCGATGGGCTCGTGACCGAGCTAGAAATGCGCTTATCTTGATCTCTATTCGACTCACTAAGTCAAGTAATGGAGAATTGAATTGTCCGAATTGACCCCGCCCAAATATTAACCCTTCATGTAACGTAAGCGCAATGTGAAGGGGCCCGGTCAGTTGACCGGGCCCCATTCACTTGGACAGCCGTACTAGGCGGGAGCTGGGCCGTGCGCGTTATCGCCCGGCTTTGATGGCTGAGCCCAGAAGATGATCAAAATAATAATTCCCACACACGGGATAATTAGCAGTAACTGCAGCCAACCTGATCTGCCGGTGTCATGTAGCCGGCGGCTACCTACCGACAACTCCACGACAAGGAAAATGATGCCAATAATGACCGAGAAAACACCATACCCAGCGTCGCCATTTAGGTTCAGTGCCGTGGCCAGGAAGTTAATCACGATGCTGAGTATTAATAAGAAGAGGTAGAAGTACCAGAATTCCGATCGGCTAGCGCGGCCCGAGAACACCCCGATTTTCCTGAAACACGTAGAGATTGACTGTCCGAAACTCATAACTCCTCCAAAATAGCGAACCCCCTATGCCGGCTGGCGTAGGAACATTACCAATAAATCCCTAAGCGACGAAACGAAAGGGCCCGGTTAATCACCGAGGCCTTTCGCTTTGGGAACCTAATTATGCGTTCGCCGCGCCATACTTATTGTCACCAGGTGTGCTCTTAAGGAGAGCCAGCACGAGTAACAAGATGGTGCCGATACCGCAAGCAAGCATCAAAACGTAGCCGAGCAGCACCAGCCACCCCGACTTATCCGAGTCGTGCACCCTGCGAACCATCACCGAAATCCCCGGCAGCAAAGTGACAAGACCCCAGATGAGGGACAGGACGCCAATACCGGGATTCGCAAACGGAACAACTGTTCCGCCGATATTCATTTCCTGATTTGAAGCGCCCAAGTGTAGACCCATGGCACTATCTATGAAGTAAAGGACCGCGCCAATGACGTAGACAAAGAGAAAGAACCACCAGAACTCGGAACGACTAGCACGCCCACTGAAAGTCACATACTTCTTGAAGCAAGTCGATATCGCTTGGCCGAAACTCATCTGCACTCCTTGGGTTGGCGCCCCTCCTCAGGAGCGTTCCCCCACATTGTGGCCGAAACTCAGCCAAATGTTGTCAATTTAGGAAGTTTTTTCACCATAAGTGTTGGCTCCGGGGGTACCCTCCATGACCCAAAGGACCAAAAGAGCGATATTTCCACAAGGCACCAAGGTCAGCAATTGCAGCCAACCCGACATGCCGCGGTCATGCAGGCGGCGGCAGCCCACGGCGTAGGTCGGCACCAGTAGAGCTAGGGCCACCACGATTGCCAAGACGTAGAAAATTACTCCGATAACTAACAGCGGCCCATTTGCCTGACCGCCAGGGCTTCCAGCACTGGCCGCGATTAGGAAGACGCCACCAATTATTGCCACGACACCGGTAACCAGGGTCTGGAACAGCATCCACCACCAAAACTCCGAACGCTTCGCCCGTCCTTCGAAGGTTGCATACTTCTGAAAGCAAGTGCGGACCGCAGCTGCGAAAGACATTGCATCTCCTTCTGAGGACGGGCGAAGTTACCGTTCGTTAAGCGACGATGACTTCGAGTGTTACCACTGCAACAACATCAGGATGGAGCTGCACTCGGGCGCTGTGCTTGCCGACGGTCTTGATCGCCTTGGGGATCTCGACCTTGCGCTTTTCGAGTACCACGCCACTTGAAATCTTGATAGCAGCGACGACGTCAGCGGTAGTAACAGAGCCGAAGAGCCGGCCCGTCTCGCCAGCACGCGAGGTTAGAACAACCGTGAGTGCTTCAAGTTGCTGCTTGACTTCATTGGCGTGGTCAAGACCACGGATTTCGCGCACCTTGCGGGCCCGCTTAATCTGAGTGACCTGCTTTTCGCCGCCTTTTGTCCAGCCAATTGCCAAGCCGCGAGGCATCAGGTAGTTGCGGCCGTAACCATCCTTGACGGTTACTACGTCGCCGGCCCCACCAAGGCCCGTAACTTCTTCAGTAAGAATGAGTTTCATAATCAATCAACCTATCGGGAAGTTGGGATGTAGGGCAGGAGTGCCATTTCGCGGGCGTTCTTGACGGCGGTTGCCACCGCGCGCTGCTGTTGAACGGTCAGGCCAGTGACGCGACGTGCGCGAATCTTGCCCCGGTCAGAAACGAACTTGCGAAGCAGGTTTACGTCTTTGTAATCAACAACTTTTACATCTGGTTTAAGAAGTGGTGTTACCTTCTTAAACGGAATTTTGTCGCTTGCGCGCATTGGGCGCCGCTTCGTGTCTTTTTCTCTGTCTCGTCCCATGATTGGGTCGCTCCTTAGTTATTGAGTCTGTGAGTGTGTCAGTGAAGTGTTAGAACGGAGGCTCATCAAAAGCTGCGCCGCCGGCACCGCCGGTAGCCCATGGGTCTTCTGTTGGTGCGCTACCGCCGCTGTTGCCACCGGTGTTTTCACCGGGTGCCCCGCCTTGACGCGCGACGCGATTGACCTTGGCTGTTGCATAACGCAGCGCCGGGCCAACGTCTTCGACTTCGAGTTCCATTACCTGGCGCTTTTCGCCCTCGCGGGTTTCGTATGAACGTTGCCGCAGCCGACCAGAGACAATGACGCGAGTGCCTTTGGTAAGAGATTCGGCAACGTTCTCGGCATACTGACGCCACACACTGCAACGCATGAAGACGGCCTCGCCGTCTTTCCATTCATTGGTTGTCTTGTCAAGAACACGCGAGCTTGATGCGACGGTAAATGAAGCAACGGCTGCACCGCTTGGGGTGAAACGCAACTCCGGGTCATTGGTTAAGTTGCCAATGACGGTAACGGTGATATCGCCGGCGGCCATTACTTAGCTTCTTCTCTTACGTCTTCCGGGCGCATCACTTTGGTTCGCATCACGGCTTCGTTTAGACCCAGTTGACGGTCTAATTCAGCGACAGCAGCCGGGGTAGCAGTGAGGTTAATGACCGCGTAAATACCTTCGGTCTTCTTGTTGATTTCATAGGCCAACCGACGACGTCCCCAGATATCAACTTTCTGGACACTGCCACCATCGCCCTTGACCACATTTAAAAAAGTGTCAAGGCTTGGGGCAATTGTCTTTTCTTCCAGATCAGGGTCCAAAATGACCATGACTTCATAACGACGCATAGACAACCCACCTCCTTCGGACTAAACGGTCACGGTCGATCCGTGACAGGAGGGTTTCTGCGTGCCTGCGGTTCGACGAAAAACCACTTCGCCAGGTTGCAGGGCTCCGCAAGATTAGCGGGGTTAAGGGTGAAACCAGAAATCGGGGCTATCCACAGGCCCGGAAATCAGCCTTGCGCTCGAAGTTTTCGTCGACTGGACTTGCCCCATGGCCCTAAGACTTGCCCCGCACGGTTGGGAAACATTGCGGTACCGTAAGTGGTACCAAATACGGTACCGTTTGCCTATGGCCATGAATCTTCGACTCCCCGACGAACTCGCCGAGCGCCTTCGGGCACTCGCTGACGAGACCGGTCGCAGCCAGCAGGTTCTGGTTCGCACCGCTGTTGAGCAATTTCTCGACCAGCAAGAACTCAAGCACTTGAACCCGTGGCTTCGCGCGAATCTTCAGCCTGCGCGAATGCCGCCACGGTCTCCGGCTATGCCCCGCAGACCAGTGCCGCCCGGTTGGGACAGCACGGCGATAGTTCGAGATCTGCGCGGATCAAAGTGACGCCACTCGTTTACTGCGATTCCAGCGTCTTACTCAAGCGTGTCCTTGACGAAAGCGACAGCAACAACTATGAGCAGTTGCTTAGTGAGCTCATTGATCAGGGTGCAACTTTGATCAGCTCTGAACTCGCGTTGATTGAAGTACGTCGCGCACTTGGTCGCGGAGCGAAAGGCACTGATCTTGCTGAGGACTCTGATAAGTCTCTCGAGGAGATATTCGCTGATGTCGGCCTAGTCAAGATTAATGAAGACGTGGTGAACGTCGCGGGGCGCCTGCCAGGGCGCCACTTAGGCTCCCTTGATGCAATTCATGTGGCCACGGCGCTCCTAAGCGAATCCACGATTGTGTTAACCGGTGATATCCAGATGCGTAGCGCCTGCCGGGAGATTGGGCTGGTCGTCGCCTGAAATTTCGACAGCTTGATCGGTCTTTGCCCCCCAAGGTTCGCGCCGTAGGCTTACCCCATGCGGGGGGCACTATGCGAATAGCAACATGGAACGTGAATTCCGTGACCGCGCGTCTGCCCAGAGTCCTCGAGTGGTTGGCGGCAAACAAGCCTGATGTGGTGGCGCTGCAAGAACTCAAGTGCACCGACGCCGCCTTCCCGCTGCAGCCGATCCAGGATTTGGGTTACGAAGTTGCCTCCCATGGCACCGGGCGCTGGAACGGGGTCGCTTTGCTTAGCCGAGTGGGACTTGTTGAAGTCACCCGCGGCCTCGTCGACCAACCACAATATGAAGGTGCGGACGAACCACGGGCAATTGGCGCCACTTGCGGTGGGGTGCGCATCTGGAGTGTCTACGTTCCTAACGGGCGTGAGCCTGGGCATGACCACTACAACTACAAACTCAGTTGGTTTGCAGCGTTGCAAGAAACAATTGCGAAGGAATTAGCTGCCGATCCAAATCGCTCGCTTGCGATAATTGGCGACTACAACGTGGCACCCACCGATGAGGACGTCTGGGATATCACCCAATTCACCGACAGCACACATGTAACAGAACTTGAGCGCGAAGCGCTCACTAAGTTGCGTTCAGTTGGTTTAGTCGAAGTTATGCCCCGCGCATTAAAGGGCTACCCGTACACCTTCTGGGATTACCGCCAGGCCGCTTTTGGTCGCGGCTGGGGTATGCGCATCGATCTCGTCTACTCGAACGAACCATTCGCCTCCCTCGTAACTGACGCCTATA
>JBAXHK010000075.1:0-6752 GCA_037138935.1 Actinomycetes bacterium | reverse complement strand
TGCAGGTCAGTAGCCGAGCCTCCTTCGAGTTAGTGCAGAAGGCCGCGACCGCGGGGATACCGATTTTGTCCACAGTTTCGGCTCCCACCTCGATGGCAATTGAGCTAGCGCGCACCGTGCACCTCTCATTGGCCTGCTTTGTCCGTGGAACCACTTTCAACATCTATTCGGAGCCCGAGCGGATTAGCAATTCGTCATGACGGCTGCCAAATCTGCTGACCTGTCCTACCTCATCTTGACCGGTGGCCGCAGCAGTCGACTCGGTAGCGACAAGGCGGCTACGGCAATCAACGGGGTCACAATGCTCGATCGGTTAGTTGGCGCATTGCCTGGCCAGCCAACGATTATTGGCCCGGAAATCCAAGGCGGCCCGGCGGCGGCTATGGCCGCGGGCCTTGGCGCTGTAACCACACCCTGGGTGGCGGTGGTCGCGGTTGATATGCCGTTCGCGGCACGAATTATTGAATATCTGGCAACCATGACCTCGGTGGCGAGAGCTGATGGGTTTGTGCCGGTTGACGCCGCAGGCAAAGAGCAGTGGTTATGTGGTGTGTACCGAACTGCCGCACTTCGTGGGGCGGTGGCTGGATTCGAGCCAATAGCCGGGGCGCCGCTTCATAAAGTCATGTCTTGTGTTGATCTCCAACGGGTTCAGGTACCCGATGAACTCATAGCTTTACTTATTGATATTGACACCCCGGTAGATTTGGAAAGAGCCCGCTTAATGGCCCAGGAACTAATGGCCAAGGAAGAAGGGATTGGCTGATGAGTAATACCCAAGACTGGGTTGATGCGGTGAGCCGGGAGTTAGCTATCGCCACGCCGGTTGATGTTGCCGCCCTACTTGACCTAGCACGTATCGCTGCCCATCAAGTTGAACGGCCCGCCGCGCCACTAACCACTTACCTACTCGGATATGCGGTCGGGCAGGGGATGGACCCGGCGGTGGCTAGGGGAAAGATCACCGAACTTGCAGCAAATTGGCCACCTGGTGGCGCAGCGGCCAAATGAGGGCGAGACTCGCCGAGGCCAGCACCTTGCGTTCTGGCCAAATCCCCGATACCTTCAAGACCCCAAGATGTAGTAGTTACAGCCCGGTGTTTCCTCCACAGGTTGTGGTTACAGCTCCACAGGGTATCCACAGGACGTCCCCAAGATCGGTCCCGCGGGTAGGTGGAGTATCAGGCCAAATGTTACTGAAGTGAAACAAGGGAAGGGAGGTACACAAAATGCGTTGTCCATTCTGCAAGGAAGACGACTCACGGGTGGTGGACTCCCGCACCACCGACGACGGGGCTGCAATTCGCCGCCGCCGCGAGTGCTCCGCGTGCGGGCGGCGGTTTACCACCGCCGAGAACACCGTGCTGCTGGTTGCAAAGCGCTCAGGTGTCCAAGAGCCCTTTAGCCGGGCCAAAGTCATCGGCGGCGTGCGCAAAGCTTGCCAAGGCCGCCCGGTTAGCGAGGACGATCTCGGCAGGTTGGCACAGCGCGTTGAAGATTCAGTACGCGCCGCCGGCATCGCGGAGATCCCCGCCATGGAAGTGGGCCTGGCAATTCTCGGCCCATTGCGCGAACTCGATGAGGTTGCTTACCTGCGCTTCGCCTCGGTGTACCGCTCATTTGACAACCTTGAGGATTTCGAAGCCGAGATCGCCCTTCTTCGCGCCGAAGGTGAACCACTAGGTCACGAACCAGCCAGCAATGCATCCACCGCCAAGACTTCCCAATCCCGATAACCGCTCGATACGAAAGGCACCATGATGACGATCACGACTAGCACACCAGCCGGTTTCATTCACAACACCTTGAATAAACCCGGGCTGGTGATGGAGCGCGTCTATACCACCGAAGGTGTTCACCCATATGACGAAATAACTTGGGAGCGCCGTGATGTGGTGCAGAACAACTGGAAGACCGGTGAGGTGGTCTTCGAGCAGCGCGGGGTTGAGTTCCCAGATTCATGGAGTGTTAACGCATCAACCATTGTCACCACCAAATACTTCCGCGGGGCGGTTGGTTCCGAGCAGCGCGAGTGGAGCCTCAAGCAACTCATTGACAGGGTGGTGCTCACCTACACCAAGGCCGGCAAAGACCACGGCTATTTTCGCACCGACAAGGATGCTGAAATCTTCGAACATGAGTTGACGCACATGCTGGTCAACCAGGTTTTCAGCTTCAACTCCCCGGTCTGGTTCAACGTCGGCACCGTGTCACCGCAGCAGGTGAGCGCCTGTTTCATCCTGAGCGTTGATGATCGTATGGAGTCAATCCTTAACTGGTACCGCGAAGAAGGCATGATCTTCAAGGGCGGATCAGGGGCAGGGCTAAATCTTTCGCGCATTCGATCGAGCAAGGAGCTACTTAAATCATCCGGTGGTACCGCATCGGGGCCGGTCTCTTTCATGCGCGGCGCTGATGCATCAGCAGGCACAATTAAATCTGGCGGCGCAACCCGCAGGGCCGCCAAGATGGTGGTACTTGACGTCGATCACCCAGACATCGAAGAGTTCATCGAGACGAAAGTCCGTGAAGAGGACAAAATCCGCGTCCTGCGCGATGCCGGCTACGACATGGACCTGGGCGGCAAAGATATAACAAGTGTGCAATATCAGAATGCGAACAACTCGGTACGCGTTTCGGACTTGTTCATGCAGGCGGTCGAAAATGGCGAACCGTTTGGTTTGACCGCTCGTACAGATGGCCATGTGGTTGAAACAGTTGATGCGAAGACGCTATTTCGTACGATGACCGAGGCGGCTTGGGCGTGTGCTGATCCGGGTATCCAGTACGACGACACCATCAATGACTGGCACACCAACCCTGAAACGGGGCGCATCAATGCGTCAAACCCGTGCTCGGAGTACATGAGCCTGGATAACTCATCCTGCAACCTAGCCAGCCTCAACTTGCTGACCTTCCTTAAGGACGACGATACTTTTGACGCCGAGCGCTTTGTTAAGGCTGTCGAGATCATCATTACGGCCATGGATATCTCGATTTCATTCGCAGACTTCCCAACCGAGCCAATCGCCGACACCACTCGCAAGTACCGGCAACTGGGTATCGGATACGCGAACCTCGGGGCGCTATTGATGGCTACGGGATTGCCATACGACTCAGATGGCGGTCGTGCGTTAGCGGCTGCGATCACCTCGGTCATGACCGGAACCGCTTACAAGCGCAGTGCCGAACTTGCGGGCATCGTGGGGCCGTATGAGGGCTATTCGCGTAACGCGGCCGGTCACAAGCGCGTGATGCGTAAGCCCGCATCAGCTAACGACAATGTGCGCGGGGTTACCGTACTTGATACTTCGGTCATGAAGGTCGCTCATGGCGAATGGGAGCAGGCACTCAAAATCGGCGAAAAGAACGGCTGGCGCAATGCGCAGGCTTCCGTTCTCGCGCCGACCGGCACCATCGGGTTCATGATGGACTGCGACACCACGGGCATTGAACCAGACTTCTCGCTCGTTAAGTTCAAGAAACTTGTTGGTGGTGGCTCGATGCAGATCGTCAACCAAACGATCCCACGCGCACTACGCCGCCTCGGTTACGCCGAGGAGACGGTCGAAGCCATCGTGGAGTTCATCTCCGAGAACGGGCACGTAGTAGATGCTCCAGGACTTAAGACCGAGCATTATTCAGTCTTTGATACCGCAATGGGAGTTCGCTCCATTACCCCGATGGGCCATGTTCGCATGATGGCGGCCGCGCAGCCGTTCCTCTCGGGAGCGATTTCGAAGACCGTCAATATGCCACAGTCGGCGACGGTCGAAGAAGTTGAAGAGATTTATTTCCAAGGCTGGAAATATGGACTCAAGGCGCTGGCAATTTATCGCGATAACTGCAAGGTTGGTCAACCGTTGTCGGATGGCAAAGCCGCAAAGGTAGATGAGATTGTTGACGCCACGGCTGAAGCGATCGCACAGCTCGTGGGCCAGCCAACCCGCCGGCGGTTGCCAAAGTCTCGCCCGAGCCTGACCACAAGTTTCTCGGTGGCCGGGGCTGAGGGTTACATGACCGCGGGAAGTTACCCAGATGACGGTCTTGGCGAAGTATTCCTCAAACTCGGAAAGCAAGGGTCAACCCTTGCCGGGGTCATGGATGCCTTCTCGATAGCAATCAGTATTGCGCTGCAGTACGGCGTGCCGCTGGAAGCCTTTGTCAGCAAGTTCGTGAATATGCGCTTCGAACCGGCGGGAATGACAGATGACCCCGATATTCGGATCTCGCAATCGATCATGGACTACATCTTCCGGCGTCTCGCGTTGGACTATCTACCTTATGAAAAGCGCGCGGCCCTTGGTATTCACAGCGCCGATGAGCGGGCGGCCACGGTGGAGGCGAACTACGCGCAATACGCACCCGCGGCTTCGGCTGATCTTGATGTTGATATCGCTGAAGTAGTAGAAGTGGCGGTGCTAGAGACTGCCCCGGCAAAGGCGGCCAGCAAGGCACATTCGAGCGCAGATCTCTTAGAGGAGATAACTGGTACCGCCTCTGATGCACCACTTTGCATGACCTGCGGTATCAAAATGCGCCCTGCTGGTAGCTGCTAAGTCTGTGAAGGTTGCGGAAGTACCTCGGGTTGTAGCTAATCGGGGGTCGTGCCAGCGGCTAGACATCCTTGGTATTGTTCTCGAACACCTCAATTTAGGGAGAATCAATTCCATGAATCTCGGAGAGTCCATCTGGACTTTGCTCGTCATCTTCCTCATGATTATGTTCTTCATGATCTTCTTCATGGTGGTCCTGGATCTGTTCAGTGACCATGAAGAAAGTGGCCTCGCCAAGGCGGTCTGGATCATCTTCTTGATCTTGTTCCCGCCGATCACGGTGCTGATCTACGTGATCGCACGCGGTAACGGCATGGCCAAGCGCCGCCAGAAGCAGGTAGAGCAGGCACAGGGTGAGCAGAAGGCCTACATCAAGTCGATGGCGGGCACTACCTCACCGGCTGACCAGATTGCCTCAGCGAAGGCACTACTTGATGCTGGCACCATCTCGCAGCAGGATTTCGATTCGCTGAAGGCAAAGGCACTGGCTTCATAGTTTCGATAACACCAACAGGTGCGGCAGGCAGGAATTCTCCTGTCCGCCGCACCTGTTGGTTGGACCACCTAAAGAAATAAGTCAATGAAGAAGACTCCAAAAATAGATGCGCAGGTTCGTTGGGCCGCGGTTAAGTTGATCCCGAGAATCGGCCTGTCAAGGCCCCTTCCTGTTGGAGATTGGGCCGGTCGGCGGGCTCTCTCGGCTGCGCGTCAAGTCAAATTGGCAAAAATGTCGGCAAAAATATCTCCGCCACCAAGTGATGTTGAGATATCCAATTTCATTTGTCCCCGGCCTGATGGCACCACGTTGCCGCTGCGCCTTTATCGAAAGCGCGGGAGCAGCTCGCTCGCACTCATCGTCTACGTGCACGGCGGCGGCATGATTATGGGCACGGTTGACGCCTATGACTCAGTGTGTTCAAAATACGCATCATTCGCCGACATTGCCATCCTGTCGGTGGACTATCGATTGGCACCGGAGTATCCATTCCCCGCCGCAATCGAAGATGTAAGTGTAGGCGTGCGCTGGGCGCGTGAAAATTATGGTGAGCTTGCCATCGATCCCAAACGCATTGGTATCGCGGGGGATAGCGCGGGAGGAGGCATTGCCGCCGGCGTGCTGCTGAAGGCCCGTGATGAAGGTTGTGGGTTAAGTTCCGCGATGCTCATCTACCCAATGCTTGATGATCGCACGATTGCTTCACCGGTCTCGGGGCCAAAACTCACCGGCCCATTCATTATTTGGACCTATGACGACAACATCACCGGTTGGCGTTGCCTGCTCGGTGAGATGGCGCCAGGGGAGGTGTCGCCTAGGGAGGTGTCGGCTTATGCAGCCCCCGCGCGGGCAACACAGTTAGGGGGGCTGCCGCCGATCTACATCGAGGTTGGTGACCTGGATATCTTCCACGACGAAGATGTCAATTTCGCCTCGCGTATTCGAGATGCTGGCGGCGATGTTCAATTGCACCTGCGCCCCGGGTGCCCACACGGCTACGAGGTGGTCGCACCGAAATCACGGATCGCCCAATTAGCTATGCAGCAAAGATACGAATTTCTGCGGTCGTTCAACTAGTTCGCTTTTCTGCCAATCGGCGCATCAGCCATAGCGACACATAAACCAAGGCGACTAACGCCGGTACCTCGATCAGTGGCCCGATGACACCAGCTAAGGCTTGCCCTGACGTGACACCCCAAACACCGACTGAGACGGCAATAGCGAGCTCGAAGTTATTTCCGGCCGCGGTAAACGCCAAAGTGGCGGTCTTGGGGTAGCCGAGTTTGCTCTTGATCCCAAGGAAGAATGAAACACCCCACATGATTATGAAGTAGACAAGCAGCGGGATCGCAATATTAAGAACTGAAATAGGGCTGCTGATTATCGCATCGCCCTGCAGTGCGAACATAATGATGATCGTGAAAAGCAGCCCGTACAAGGCAAATGGACTAATACGTGGGATAAATTTCTCCTCGTACCAAACGCGGCCTTTAGCCCTTAATCCGATGCGCCTGGTCAGATAGCCGGCGACCAAGGGAATGCCGAGGAAGATAAGGACGGCTTTGGTGATATCCCAAGTTGAAAATTGCACATCTTGGCTATCAAGGCCGAGCCAGCCTGGAAGAATCTTTAGATAAAAGGTTCCAAGTAGCGCGTAGGCAAGAATTTGAAAAACAGAGTTGATTGCGACCAGCAACGCA
>JBAXHK010000074.1:0-6786 GCA_037138935.1 Actinomycetes bacterium | reverse complement strand
GCGACTGAATTCCGAATAGGTCATTGAGAACCGCAACAATAAAATTGTGATGCAGATACCGATCACTCGGACCCTTGATAACGAATGACACGATCGACAAACGTTCCGCCTGCAGATTGCCCAGAATTTGAATTAATGAGTTCGTACTCCAGGCTGAAATCGCCCGAGTGACGAAGTCCTCCTCGTATGCGCGGATTACCTCAACACCGACATTTTGTTTGAGGTGAAAAACCAAACCGGCGCGGATGGATTCGACGATTGCCGGTGTACCGCCTTCTTCGCGATGCACCGGGTCAGAAAGGTATCGATGCTCATTCGGGTTCACGTAGGCAACGGTGCCCCCACCAACGAGGTCTGGTACCGAATTCGTTAACAGCTCCCGTCGGATGATTAACACTCCCGGGGTACCGGGGCCGCCGACGAATTTATGCGGGCTGAGCACGACGGCGTCCTTATACGCGAGTGGGTTGATCTCCGCTAGCGGGTTCATGTGAATATCAACGTAAGGCGCGGCTGCCGCAAAATCCCAGAAGGCCAGTGCCCCATTTTCGTGAAGTATCTGGCTCACGAGATCTGTGTCGGTAACGATTCCGGTGACGTTGCTGGCAGCACTGAATGAGGCAATTCGTAGTGGTCGATCGGCGTAGAGAGCAAGTTCTTCTTTGAGGTGATTGATATCAATATGGCCGTCGGCATCCTCATGGATAGTGACGACGTCAGCAATAGATTCACGCCAGGGGAGTTCGTTGCTATGGTGCTCGAAAGGCCCAATGAAGACCACCGGGCGCTCGCTAGGCGGTATCTGTTCTGACAACTTGTACTTCTTATCGAGATCGGCCGGTATGCGGATATTCAAGACTCCGATGAGTCGGTCAATCGCAGATGTAGTGCCAGATCCGCAGAAAATTACGCAGGTGTCCTCGTCGCCATTTACCGCCTGACGAATAATCTCGCGGGCATCCTCACGTAATCGAGTCGTTTGCAGCCCGGTGCCGCTTGACTCAGTGTGCGTATTGGCATAGCGGGGTAGGACTTCCTCGCGGATGAAGTCTTCAATAAAAGTCAGGGCCCGCCCACTAGCCGTGTAGTCGGCGTAGGTCACCCGGCGAGCACCGTACGGGCCCCACATCACTTGGTCGTCGCCAATAACTGATTCACGGACCCGCACAAGCAGTGTCGACTCGGGTAGGTGCTGACTCCTAGTCGGGATGTCCATAGGGGTTAGCGTACGAGTAGGTGGGTGGGGGACAATGTGAAGGTGTCAACGAGGTTCGGATCCCGGTTATGTCGGTAGCACCGGCTGAAGTTCAGCGCCCCTTACTTGAAGAAGATCTTGATAGACCCTGGATCACGATCGTCTGGAATGATCCAATTAATCTGATGTCATATGTGACATATGTGTTTATGACATATTTCAAATATGACCGGGCTAAAGCGGAGCTCTTGATGATGGACGTCCATGAGCGTGGCAAGGCGGTTGTTTCTAATGGCACTCGGGAGGAGATGGAGCGCGACGTTACCGCGCTGCATTCATATGGGTTATGGGCCACCTTGCAAAAGGATGACTGACGCATGAGTACTGGATTTCAACGGACCCGAACTGGGCGTACTGTACTTCGCGTTGACGCGATGGAAAAAACTGTTCTAGCCTCCCTTGCTGAGCAAATGATTGCCTTTGTGGCCCCAACTCAAGCAGCCGCTTCGAGTGATCCACTTGCCGCGATTGTAGGCATCGATGAAGTTGCCGAAACTCCGAGCGACCCCGCATTAGCGCGCATGTTCCCGGCGGCATACCGAGATGACGACGAAGCGGCTGGGGATTTCCGCAGATTCACCGAACGCGACTTGCGGGCTCTCAAAATCGCCAATGCCACCAAGGTGGCGGGGTGCCTTGAGCAGTCAGGTGAAAAGTTGGTGCTCACCGGCGATGAGGCGCTGTGCTGGCTCGGGTTTCTAAATGACACTCGGATTGCAATTGGCACCAGGCTCGAGATCACAGAGGAGAACCACGATGAACTAGCCGCGTTATCCGTGAAGGACCCGCGCGCTGGGCTATTTGATGTCTATGACTGGCTTACGTTTTTGCAGGACTCGCTAGTGCAACTTGAGATTGGACTCTGATTGACCCGAAAATGCAAGTGGCCCGGCGCATAAGCACCGGGCCACTTGTGGATCTGCACTAATTCGTCACTTACTCGACGGAGCTGCTTCCAGTTCAGATGCCGCGAAAGCCGAGTCATCATCTGCGCTCTTCTCACGGGCAATCTTGTAGATGATCAAGCCGAAGAGGCACTTGGCCAAAACGTCGGCTATTGAGTAACCCACCTGGCGGTATACGAACGAATCTGCACCGGAAATACCAAGCTGCGGCAATAGGTACGAGATCGGGTAAACACCCCAAGTTGCCAGAAGCAGCCAACGCAGACCATTGAGGTCCTTGCCCACCTGCTCGGGCTGGGTCTTCATCGACTTGCTGAGCTCCACGAACAGCACGTAGAGGATGTAGAGGAACGGAATCGTGGAAAGTGCGCCCCAGATACCTCTGGTCATATTGTCAGCCGAGATCTCACCGGGGTAACCCAAGATGATCATCAGAGCTGAAGCGGGGATCAACTTCATGAGCAGGCCCCTACGGACCGCCCTTGCAAGTGCAAGCACCGCAATGGTTTCGAACAGCAGCAACGGCACGGTGAGCAACCAGTCTACGTACCGGTAGCCCTCGTTGAACCCATCGCCATTGACCATGACATAGGTCATGGCGGTGGCCCCTGTTGCTGGGGTTCCTTCACCGGTAGCGACATACGCCTCGGTGAACGAGTTGAAGATCCGGTAGTAGTGATATGCGGCGATGAGGCAAACCATGGCTGATACAACCAGCGCCTGACGGTACCGAGGTAGGACTCGACCTTGGACCGCTAGTAGGAAGATGAAGGTCGCGAGCATGGCGGCTAGTGCCAGGGAGAGCACGTTATAAACAGTCTGAAACTGCGAGTAAGTTAACTCTAGAGTGTCCATTAACCCTTCATTCTGTGAGTGGCCTATTGCTAACGCTGGATTATCTGCCCGCTGGCGAGACCTCGCAACTTGAAATCCACCTGCCATTCATTTCCCCGGAAAACCGCCATTTATTTCCGGGAAACCGCCCTATATTTCTTGAAGATTGCTGCAGATCTACTATCCTCAGGTGCTTACAATTAGAGCCGACCTAATCGCTGCAATGGTTTCACATGCCCGCGCTGATCACCCAGACGAGGCCTGTGGGGTTATTGCCGGACCTTTGGGTTCTGATAGGCCCGAGCGCCACATCCCAATGCTAAATGCCGCAAGATCACCAACTTTCTACGAGTTCGATTCCGGTGACCTGCTAGCGCTGTATCGCGAACTTGACGATAGGGATGAGGTCCCGGTGGTGATTTATCATTCACATACTGCGACCGAGGCCTACCCGTCGCGTACTGATGTAGCCCTGGCGGGTGAACCCGAGGCCCACTATGTGCTGATATCGACCAGGGAGACTGGGCCCGAGGAAGGCCCATTCGAATTTCGCTCCTTCCGAATCGCTGATGGGGTGGTAACCGAGGAGCCGGTGGTGGTGGAGGGCGACCCCACTCATTGATTGCTGCAAAGTCCTTGCAAGTAGCGATCCCGCCTTAGAGCGCGGAATACTGCCGCCTATTGTCATGTTGGTGTCAGTACTGCTAGTTACCGTGAACAATCCCGAATTGACCGGAGCCCAAAAGATGTCAGTTGAAGTCCGAGTGCCAACCATCTTGCGCACCCTGACCGGTGGCGAGAAAGTAGTAAAGGCGAGTGGCGACACCTTGGCGGCGGTGGTCGCAGACCTGGATCTTTCATATCCGGGTATGAGCGCTCGTCTCTTGGATGACAGTGGGCTGCGCAGGTTCGTAAATATCTACGTCAATGACGAGGACGTCAGGTTCTTGGCGGGGCTACAGACGCAGATTGCAGACCAGGATTCCATTACGATTTTGCCCGCGGTCGCGGGCGGCTGATAGCTCGAAGCGACTCCATGCGCTTTAACTCACTTCTCGACTCGGTAGGGCACACGCCACTAGTCGGGTTACCCACACTCTCGCCTTCTTCGGATGTGCGGTTGTGGGCGAAGTTGGAAGATCGCAATCCCACCGGTTCAATTAAAGATCGCGCGGTGGTCGCGATGGTCAATCAGGCCGAAAAGGACGGTCGGTTAACACCCGGTGCCACCTTGTTGGAGCCAACTTCGGGCAATACCGGTATCTCCCTTGCGATGGTTGCGAAATTACGCGGCTACAAATTGGTTTGCGTGATGCCTGAGAACACTTCGCCAGAGCGCACTCAGCTCCTCGAGATGTGGGGTGCCAGGATCATCTACTCGGATGCCGTTGGTGGCTCTAATGAAGCGGTGCGAGTCGCGAAGGTGGTAGCCGCAGAAAACCCGGATTGGGTAATGCTTTATCAATACGGAAACGCCGCTAACGCGCAAGCCCATTACGACACCACCGGCCCCGAGTTACTCGCTGACCTACCGACTTTGACGCACTTTGTTGCCGGGCTCGGCACCACGGGAACTTTAATGGGCGTTGGGCGCTACCTGAGGGAGCATCGTCCCGCTGCCCGAATAGTGGCAGCAGAGCCACGTTATGGTGAACTGGTTTACGGTTTGCGCAATTTAGATGAGGGTTTTGTCCCGGAGATTTATGATGAGTCAATATTAAGTTCACGCTTCTCGGTTGGAGCCAGAGATGCGATTCGCCGAACTCGTGAGCTCATGGAAATTGAAGGTATTTTTGCGGGATTCTCTACCGGCGCCATTTTGCACGCCGCGCTGGGCCTGGCCGAGAAGGCAATGCGAGCCGGTGAGAGCGCCGATATTGCTTTCATCGTGTGCGATGGCGGCTGGAAGTACCTATCGACCGGTGCCTATGAGGGCTCATTGGACGAGGCCGAAAGGGCTCTAGACGGACAGTTGTGGGCCTAAGAGCGCCATTTTCACCGAACGTACTTGTCCGACCGTAGAATTATGTGGCTATGGCTGATGCACCCATCGGGATCGTTGACTCCGGAGTCGGAGGGCTTACGGTTGCGCGCGCCATCTTGGATCAACTTCCGCACGAGCCAATCCTCTATATAGGTGACACTGCACGTGGGCCATATGGACCACGTCCCCTTTCGGAGGTTCGCGAATTCACCATTGAAATAATGGATCAACTTGTCACTGATGGCGTAAAGATGATTGTCATCGCCTGTAATTCGGCAAGTGCCGCGACTTTGCGTGATGCCCGCGAGCGTTACGACGTGCCGGTAATTGAAGTGGTGCACCCAGCTGTGCGAAGAGCGGTGGCGGCCACTCGTAACGGCCGAATCGGCGTGATCGGGACCGAGATGACGATAAATTCCGGTGCCTACAACGATGCATTTGCCGCGGCCCTAGACGTTGAAATCTACTCAGCACCTTGCCCTCGGTTCGTCGAGTTTGTTGAGTCCGGGGTAACCGGCGGAGATGAACTTCTTGCGGTGGCTCGTCAGTACTTATTGCCGCTACAAGAAGCGGGTGTTGACACTCTAGTTTTGGGGTGCACGCACTACCCGCTGCTAACCGGTGTGCTCGCGTATGTCATGGGAGACGAAGTGACATTAGTTTCCAGCGCTGAGGAAACCGCCAAAGATGTTTATCGAACTCTGGTGGCAAACCACCTCGTTCGAGGTGCTGATCTGCCAGACCCGGCGTATCAATTTTTTGCTACCGGTGACCCCGAATCATTCCAACAATTAGGGCGCAGATTTCTTGGGCCGGAGATTGGCACGGTCAAAGGGCGCTGACCGTGGGCCGATATGGTCAGGTCATGACTAGATCTGATGGCCGAGCCGCTGACCAACTTCGTCCCGTCTCATTTGAGCGCGGTTGGCTAGATCAAGCCGAGGGTTCGGCATTGGTTTCCTTCGGGAGAACGCGGGTGCTTTGCACTGCATCATTCACGGCCGGGGTATCGAGGTGGCTAAAAGGGTCGGGTAAGGGCTGGGTGACCGCTGAATATGCGATGCTCCCACGTGCTACCAATACTCGTAATGACCGCGAATCAGTTAAAGGCAAACTTGGTGGCCGGACCCAGGAGATTTCACGCCTTATTGGGCGGAGCCTGCGGGCGGTAGTTGACATGGGTGTGCTCGGTGAGAACTCGATCCTGGTGGACTGTGATGTGTTACAGGCCGATGGCGGCACGCGCACTGCGGCGATCACGGGCGCGTATGTTGCACTTTTTAACTCAATTACTTGGGCCCAAGGTAAGGGCTTAATCGCCCCGGGGGTTAATCCGCTCAAGGATTCAGTGGCAGCCGTGAGTGTCGGCATCGTCGATGGTGAGCCAAGACTAGATCTTCACTATGACGATGATGTGCGCGCTGATACCGACATGAATGTTGTTATGACAGGTGATGGGCGATTCATTGAGGTGCAGGGCACCGCCGAAGGCGAGCCCTTTGACCGCGCCCTTCTTGATCAGTTGTTAGCGCTGGCCGCCCAAGGCTGTGTTGATCTGACCAAATTTCAGCAGGCGGCTCTCGGCGCATGACCATCAAGGTCGTTATCGCTAGCCGTAACGAGCACAAGATTGACGAGATGCGTCGCATCCTTCATGAAGCTGGCCTGAGTCTTGATCTTGTTGGCATCCAAGAATTTCCAGACCTCCCAGATGTCGATGAAACTGGCGCTACCTTTGCCGAGAATGCGTTACTAAAGGCTCGTGAGATTTGCGCTTTCACCGGTTTACCGGCCATCGCGGATGACTC
>JBAXHK010000073.1:0-6867 GCA_037138935.1 Actinomycetes bacterium | reverse complement strand
CGTCGTAGCCCAGCAGGCTGCTGCGCGCCAAGGTACCCACTCGACCAAGACCCGCGCTGAGGTAAGTGGCGGCGGGCGCAAGCTTTACAAGCAAAAGTGCACCGGCCGGGCCAGCCAGAGTTCAATCCGGGCACCCCAGTTTGTTGGCGGTGGGGTGGTCCATGGGCCGAAGCCACGTGATTACTCGCAGCGCACCCCGAAGAAAATGAAGGTTGCAGCACTGCGCGGTGCACTTTCGGATCGGGCCCGCGAAGAACGAATCCACGTGGTGTCTGAACTAGTTACCGGCGACGTCCCGTCAACCAAGAGCGCGACTGCATCACTTCATGCCTTAGGCCTTGAGGGTCGCGTGCTAGTTGTGGTGAGCCGCGATGAGACGACTTCTTGGTTGAGCTTGCGCAATGTTGATAATGCGCATGTGGTCGCACCCGACCAACTCAATACTTACGACGTCATCGTCAGCGATCAGGTGCTTTTCACCAAGGCTGCTCTCGAAGCATTTTTAGAGGGCACCCCCAAAGGTAAGAGCATCAAGTCCGTGGCAAGGCAGTCGGAGGTAGAAGCGTGAGAATCCAAGACCCCCGCGACATCTTGATTTCGCCAGTCATCTCGGAGAAGAGTTACGGGCTCCTAGATGAGAACAAGTACACGTTCATTGTTTCACCAGATGCCAACAAGACGCAGATCAAAATTGCGGTCGAGAAGGTCTTTGGCGTGAAGGTAATCAGCGTGAACACACATAACCGTGAAGGAAAGCGGATTCGCACCCGCACTGGCTTCGGTCGTCGTGCAGCAACAAAGCGAGCGATCGTTTCTGTTGCCGCCGGTGATCGCATCGACATCTTCGGAGGCCCGGTCTCCTGACCGGGCAATCGACTAACGAGACGGAAGAGCTATGGGAATCCGCAAGTACAAGCCGACCACACCGGGCCGTCGTGGCTCGAGCGTGGCCGACTTCGTCGAGATCACGCGGTCAGAACCGGAGAAGTCACTGGTACGCCCGCTGCCTAAAAAGGGCGGTCGTAACAACTCCGGCAAGATCACTACTCGCCATCAAGGTGGCGGGCATAAGCGTGCCTATCGCATTATCGACTTCAAGCGCGCGGACAAAGATGGCGTACCCGCTCGCGTGGCGCATATTGAATACGATCCCAACCGCACCGCGCGAATCGCACTACTGCATTTTGCTGACGGCGAGAAGCGTTACATCATTGCGCCCAATAAGCTCAAGCAAGGCGATGCGATCGAGACTGGGCCGAGTGCTGATATCAAGCCGGGCAACAACTTGCCGCTGCGCAATATCCCCGTAGGTTCGGTAATCCACGCTGTTGAGCTGCGTCCAGGTGGCGGTGCGAAGATCGCCCGTTCGGCTGGTTCAAGTGTCCAGTTGGTGGCCAAGGACGGTCCCTACGCACAGTTGCGCATGCCCTCTGGTGAAATCCGCAATGTTGATCTGCGCGCTCGCGCCACGATCGGCGAGGTAGGCAACGCCGAACAGTCCAATATCAACTGGGGTAAGGCCGGCCGCATGCGCTGGAAGGGCAAGCGCCCAACCGTCCGCGGTGTTGCCATGAACCCGGTCGATCACCCACATGGTGGTGGTGAGGGTAAGACTTCAGGTGGACGTCACCCGGTCAACCCGAATGGTAAGGCCGAAGGCCGCACTCGCAAGGCCAACAAGGCCAGCGACATGTTCATTGTCCGACGCCGCAAGACCGGCAAGAAGCGATAAGGGAAGCGAAATATGCCACGCAGTCTAAAAAAGGGTCCGTTCGTCGACACCCATTTAATGAAAAAAGTGGAAGTCCAGAACGAGGCTGGGTCAAAGAACGTGATCAAGACCTGGTCACGTCGTTCGATGATCATTCCGATCATGCTCGGCCACACGATCGCTGTGCATGACGGCCGCAAGCATGTGCCGGTGTTTGTCTCGGAGAACATGGTCGGGCACAAGCTCGGCGAGTTCGCCCCGACCCGCACCTTCAAAGGCCACATCAAGGATGACCGCAAAGCTAAGAAGCGCTAGTTAAGACGTTTTCAGCCAAGCACGAATTCCAAACAGACCACAGACCGAGCAACGAGAAGCAAGGGGATAGCGATGGAAGCCAGGGCCCAGGCGCGGTACGTCCGTGTCACGCCCATGAAGGCGCGCCGCGTCATCAACCTCATTAGAGGCATGAATGCGGCAGACGCCCAGGCGGTATTGACGTTCGCACCCCAAGCGGCCAGTGAGCCGATTGGCAAGGTGCTCGCGAGCGCAATTGCTAATGCGACCAACAACCACGCGATGGACTCACGGGGTCTAGTGGTTAGCGAAGCATTTGTGGACGAAGGCCCAACCATGAAGCGCATTCGCCCGCGGGCCCAAGGCCGTGCTTACCGGGTGCGCAAGCGCAGCAGCCACATCACCGTGATCGTGTCCGATGGGGTGGCGATCATCAAGCCGGTTAAGGCTGTTAAGCCGGCCAAAGAAGCGGCCGCGCCAAAGGCTGAGGTAAAGGCTCCGGCTGCGAAGAAGGCTCCGGCAGAAAAGAAGGCTCCGGCAGAAAAGAAGGCTCCGGCAGTTAAGAAGACGACAGCGAAGGCGACAACCAAGTCGACCGACGCTAAGAAGAAGGGATGACCCGACCGTGGGCCAGAAAGTAAACCCGCACGGCTTCCGCCTGGGTATCACCACCGACTTCACGTCGCGCTGGTTCGCTGACTCAGCTAAAGAGGGCCAGCGCTACCGCGATTACGTTGATGAGGATGTGAAGATTCGCAAGCTTCTCGCGACGGGCATGGAGCGCGCTGGTATCTCCAAGGTTGAGATTGAGCGCACCCGCGAGCGGGTACGCGTTGATATTCACACAGCACGCCCGGGTATTGTCATTGGCCGTCGTGGTGCAGAAGCCGATCGCATTCGCGGAGACCTCGAAATCTTGACCGGCAAGCAGGTGCAACTCAACATCCTCGAGGTCAAGAACCCAGAAATTGATTCTCAGTTGGTTGCTCAGGGTATCGCCGAGCAACTCTCGAGCCGGGTTTCATTCCGTCGCGCAATGCGCAAGGGCATGCAGAGCACCATGAAGAGTGGCGCTAAAGGTATTCGGGTACAGGTTTCCGGCCGCCTAGGTGGCGCTGAAATGTCACGTACTGAGTTCTACCGCGAAGGCCGGGTGCCATTGCACACGCTGCGCGCTGATATTGACTACGGTTTCTATGAGGCGCGCACCACCTTCGGCCGGATCGGCGTGAAAGTCTGGATCTACAAGGGCAATGCCCTCGGCACCCGCGCTGAGCGTGAGGCGGCAGCTGCCACCGCACGTTTGGGCCAGCGAGCTGCGGCCCCCGCCCGCCCGCGTGGACCCCGCACTTCGGATGAAGTAGCTGAGTCTGCTGTTGTTGCATCTGAGGTGGTTGTCAGTGAGGTTATTGCCTCTGAGATAGAGACAGCTGTCGTCACTGAAGCGCAGGAGGGCTAAAGATGCTTATTCCGCGCAGAGTTAAGCACCGCAAGCAGCACCACCCAACGCGCCGAGGCGCGGCCAAGGGCGGTACCGCCGTCACGTTCGGCACATTTGGTTTGCAGGCCCTTGAACCCGCATACGTCACGAACCGGCAAATCGAGTCGGCTCGTATCGCCATCACCCGGCATATTCGTCGTGGTGGCAAGGTGTGGATCAACATCTACCCTGATCGCCCCCTAACCAAGAAGCCTGCTGAAACCCGCATGGGTTCTGGTAAGGGTTCACCGGAGTGGTGGATCGCGAACGTCAAGCCAGGTCGGGTGATGTTCGAACTTTCGTATCCAGACGAGAAAGTTGCGCAGGAAGCGCTTACGCGCGCCATGCACAAACTTCCGATGAAGTGCCGCATTGTTCGGCGCGATGAAGCAGGTGAGGATTAAATGGCGGCTGGAACTCAGGTTGGTGAACTTCGCAACCTCGATAGCGCTGAATTGACGGCCAAACTCCTTGAGTCAAAGGAAGAGTTGTTCAACCTTCGCTTCCAAGGTGCGACAGGGCAGTTGGAGAACCACGGACGCCTCCGCGCCGTGCGCAAGGACCTTGCGCGGATCTACACGATCTTGCGTGAGCGTGAGTTGGGCATTACGCCCATTGAGGGTGGTGCCGCATGAGCGCGAACGAAGTAAATAGTGACGTAGAAAAGCGTGGCTACCGCAAGACCCGCGAGGGTCTGGTGGTTAGCGACAAGATGGACAAGACGGTGGTTGTCGCGGTTGAAAACCGGTTCAAGCATCCGCTCTACGGCAAGGTTGTCCGTCGGACAAGCAAGCTGAAGGCGCACGACGAGGCCAACGCCGCCGGTATCGGCGATCGCGTTCTTGTTATGGAGACTCGGCCGGTGTCAGCAACAAAGCGCTGGCGCGTGGTCGAGATCCTCGAGAAGGCTAAGTAGCCCGGAACTAAGTAAACCCAACCAATAATTCCAAATCCGCAACGCAAAGTTCCGCCAGGCTCGGTAGAGAACCGGCAGACGATCAGGAGAATGAAGTGATTCAGCAAGAGTCGCGACTAAGAGTCGCCGACAACACGGGCGCAAAGGAGCTCCTTTGCATCCGAGTGCTCGGTGGGTCGGGTCGGCGCTATGCCGGCATCGGCGACGTCATCGTCGCAACGGTGAAGGATGCCATCCCCGGTGGCGGTGTCAAAAAAGGTGAAGTCGTTAAGGCTGTCATTGTGCGCACCCGCAAGGAGCGCCGCCGCCCCGATGGTTCGTACATCCGTTTCGATGAGAACGCAGCGGTCATCCTCAAAGCAGATGGTGAGCCGCGCGGAACCCGCATCTTTGGTCCAGTTGGTCGTGAACTTCGTGAGAAGAAGTTCATGAAGATCATCTCGTTGGCTCCGGAGGTGCTGTAGTCATGCCAGATTTAAGAATTCGCAAAGGTGACCTGGTCCAGGTGATTTCGGGTAAGGATCGCGGCGTCAAGGGCAAGGTTATCGAAGTACTACCCGAGGCGGACCGCGTCATCGTCGAAGGTGTGAACCGCATTAAGAAGCACACCAAGGTGGGGCAAAATGGCCGCGGCGCCAAGACCGGCGGCATCATCACAACTGAAGCCCCTATCCACGTTTCGAATGTGATGATCATCGACCCGGAGGATGGCCGCGCCACGCGCATCGGCTACCGACGCGAGAAGGTCGAGAAGCGTCGCCCGGACGGCTCTACATACGAAGCAGAGCGCAGTGTGCGCATCTCACGTCGCACCGGTAAGGACATCTGATGACATCGACAACATCGACTGCTCCGCGCCTGAAGGCGCGTTACCGCGAGGAGATCGTGCCCGCGCTGAAATCCGAATTCGCCTTCGGCAACATCATGCAGGTGCCCTCGGTAATCAAAGTGGTCGTCAACATGGGTGTCGGCGAAGCCGCCCGCGACTCTAAGTTAATTGAAGGTGCGATTCGCGATCTAGCAGAGATCACCGGCCAAAAGCCCCAGGTGACTAAAGCTCGCAAGTCCATCGCCCAGTTTAAGTTGCGCGAAGGCCAGCCGATTGGCGCCCATGTCACCTTGCGCGGTGACCGCATGTGGGAATTTCTCGATCGGTTAATTTCGGTCGCGCTGCCCCGTATCCGCGACTTCCGCGGGCTCTCGCCGAAGCAATTCGATGGCAAGGGCAATTACACCTTCGGCCTTAATGAGCAGTCAATGTTCCATGAGATCGATCAGGACAAAATCGACC
Organism: Actinomycetes bacterium; assembly: GCA_037138935.1. Taxonomy (GTDB): domain Bacteria; phylum Actinomycetota; class Actinomycetes; order S36-B12; family S36-B12. The sequence continues at coordinate 1,175 of JBAXHK010000073.1, read as the reverse complement.
GCGTCCGGGGCATGGATATCACGGTTGTTACCACCGCTCAAAATGATGCTGAAGGCCGCGCTCTGCTTCGCCTTCTCGGATTCCCCTTCAAGGAGGCCTGATCCAAATGGCGAAAAAAGCACTGATCCAAAAGCAGCAGAAGAAGCCTAAGTTCAAGGTGCGTGGTTACACCCGCTGCAATAAGTGTGGACGCCCGCACGCGGTTTACCGCAAGTTCGGCCTGTGCCGAATTTGCGTGCGTCAAATGGCACATGCCGGCGAATTGCCGGGTGTGACTAAGAGCTCCTGGTAATCAACGACGTCGAAGGTCCGGGTCTACCGGAAACCACAACGAGGAAGGCCGACTGGCCATGACAATGACTGACCCGATCGCCGACATGCTTGCGCGCCTGCGCAATGCGAACTCGGCGTATCACGATGCTGTGACGATGCCGCACTCCAAGATGAAAGAAAGCATTGCCGAGATCCTCAAGCGCGAGGGTTACATCGGCGGCTGGAACGTCTCGGATGCGGTTGTCGGTAAAACTCTTACGCTGGAGTTGAAGTACGGCCCGACGCGCGAGCGCTCGATCGCCGGACTTCGTCGCGTTTCTAAGCCAGGCCTACGGGTCTACGCGAAGAGCACCGGTATTCCACGCGTTCTCGGCGGCCTCGGTGTCGCAATCTTGTCCACCTCATCAGGGCTGTTGACCGATCGACAGGCCCACCAGAAAGGCGTAGGTGGGGAAGTCCTCGCCTACGTCTGGTAACCGGGAAGGAGCGCGCAAATGTCACGTATTGGACGCATGCCGATCCTGGTTCCATCCGGGGTCAATGCACAGATCGCCGGCAATGACATCACCGTTACGGGCCCCAAGGGCACGTTGTCGCTGAAAGTTGCTGAGCCGATCGTCGTTGAAAAGCAAGAAGATGGCACGTTGTTAGTGACTCGTCCCAATGACGAGCGCTCATCGCGGTCACTTCACGGCCTGACTCGCACCTTGGTTGCCAATATGGTGACCGGCGTGACGAACGGGTATGAGAAGACGCTTGAAATTGTGGGCACGGGTTACCGTGTTGCAGCAAAGGGCACCGACCTGGAGTTTGCTCTCGGATTCAGCCACCCGGTGGTGGTTTCGGCACCGGATGGCATCGCCTTCCGCGTCGAAAGCCCGGTTAAGTTCACGGTGGTTGGT
>JBAXHK010000072.1:0-6899 GCA_037138935.1 Actinomycetes bacterium | reverse complement strand
TGGCCTTGCGTTTCGATGTCATGTCGGGCAAGCCGTATGAAACTGGCGGACTCGTGACGATGCGACCTCAGTGGCACCTTGCCTAAGCAATTCGTTGATTCAACTACTCTTGGCTTTCGATCGCACGGAAATTAGGGCATTGTGATGCTTGTGTCATACGCACAAAACTTCGAAGATGTTATGTTGTGGCGAGCATTAAATTCTTTGGAGACCGGGTTTTATATTGATGTCGGTGCCGCCTGGCCGACCAAAGATTCTGTTACCAAGCTCTTTTACGATCGACAATGGCATGGCATCAATGTGGAGCCAAATCCCATCCTGTTTTTGGAGCTTGAGACCGAGCGGACACGAGATACGAACCTCCAAGTCGCGTTGTCGGACAGCGAATCCTCGATGATCATTCATGTCATCGAGGACAGCGGTCTTTCCACGCTTGACCCTGACATCGCTCAAGCCCACAGCGCCTCTGGACATAAGGTCGTCGAGCTTGAGGTGCAGATCTCAACTCTCGCAGCTCTATGGGCAAAACACGTTCCTGACGGCCAAGAAGTACATTTCTTGAAGATCGATGTAGAAGGATTTGAGCGGTCAGTTTTGCTAGGCATGAACTGGTCGAAGAATAGACCTTGGATTGTTGTCGTTGAGGCAACAGTTCCGACGTCACAAGTTGAGGTCCACGATGAGTGGGAGACGGTAGTTACTGGCGCAGGGTACGAATTCGCCTACGCCGACGGGATAAACCGGTTCTATGTTGCAAATGAGCGATCAGAACTGCGTTCTCTATTCAAATACCCTCCTAACATCTTTGATGGTTTTGTCCGACTATCGGAAGTCGAATCAGAGAAACGCGCGGTCGCCACTGAGGTTCGGTTGGTCCATGCGCTAGATGACCTCCGACGCAAGGTTCACAGCGAGGAGCTGGCAGCCAGGCGAAACGAGTGGTTGGAGAACGAATTGGTTGTCGCCCTTCGCGAAGCAGAGCACGTACGCCAAGAACTGGTTAAGTGCCAGATTGGCTTTGGCTCTCGCCTGGCACTGGTCGAATCAAACTCGGAGCATGCCCGATTAGAACTCGAGAGCAAACTGGTTCTCGCAACACTCTCGCGCTCAACACAGGGTCAGGACGCTCTCCGCTCGAGAGACGAGCGTTCGAGAGCCGAACTCGCCACAAAGACGCTGCAAGTGCTGCAACTCCAAACGGACCTCACGCTCAGTAAAGCCGCAAGCTCTCAGCACATCGACGATCTTCAACGGCAGATTCACGAGATGTTTACGAGCCGATCTTGGAGAGTCACTGCACCGCTCCGGTCATTGACAGAGTTGATCAGGTGGTTGCGCTGCGGGGCTAAGCGAATAGTTCGGCGCACGCTGCTGCCGGCAGCGCGGCCTATCTTGACCTGGATGATGGTCTACACTTTGCAGCATCGCCACGTTGCGAATGCTGCGCGGATTGCACTGGCCTCGTTCCCAAGGACTCGGAGCCGAATCCATCACTTCGGGCTTGTTCGTGGATTCATCTCGGTCGAACCTGTTGTCGCTGCTAAGCCCCCGGCCGAAACATTCGCCACGCGTCGAGCTCAGGAACAGCTGAGGAGCGCACTTCTCGAAAGGTCCACCCGTTCGTAGCCATGCGTATTGTCATCGATCTTCAGGCGGCTCAGGCATCAAACAAGAATCGGGGAATTGGACGGTACTCGATTGCGCTTGCCGAGGCGATGATCCGAGACGCCCCAGCCCATGACTTCGTCATTCTGTTAAATGGGGCTTTCCCTGAATCGGTAATGGAACTTCGAACAACGTTCGAAAAAATCGCTAGCAGCGTCACCGTTAGCGTATGGCCGGCTCCACCGATGGCTTCGAATTGGCAGACAGCGACCACTTGGCAGCGAGCAGCCGCAAAAGCCATTCGCGAAGAGTGGCTCGAAAGCCTCAAACCCGATGTTGTCCTTGTCGGCAGCCTGTTCGAAGGTTTTAACGATTCCGCTGTCACCAGCGTGGCCGGAAGCGACGCAACGTACAGAACCGCTGTGATCCTGTTTGACCTCATCCCGCTAATTCGACACGAGGATTATCTTGGCGACGAGCGCATGCGGTCTTGGTATCACGCAAAGATTGACGAGTTGCGCCAGTCTGAGCTGCTCCTGGCCATTTCTGAATCATCGCGCCAGGAGGCAATTGTCCACCTCGGGCTATCGGGGAGTTCGGTAGTCAACATCTCAGGCGCAATCGGCCCACACTTTCGGCCTGCTGTCATCAACTCGCAACTGGAATCTGATATCCGACTGAAATTCGGCCTGACGCGCCCCTTTTTGATGTGCACCGGCGGAATCGACAAACGCAAGAACCTTGAGCGCCTTATCTACGCGTTCTCGAGCCTAGATGCCGAACTCAGAAGCCAGTTCCAGTTAACGGTAGTTTGCGATGCTGATTCGACAAGCAAAATCGCCTTGCAGGACCTCGCGACGGAATGCGGGCTCAGCCAAGGAGACCTTGTGCTTACCGGCCATGTCACGGAGACTGAACTCGTCTCGCTCTATAACCTTTGTCACTTATTTGTTTTTCCTTCCATTCACGAAGGCTTTGGGCTACCCGTGCTTGAAGCAATGGCATGCGGCCGACCGGTAATTGCGTCCAACACCTCCAGCCTCCCCGAGATCGTGGATCTCGAAGTAGCCCTATTCGACCCGTTCGATGCGGAATCCATCGCCAGTAAGATTGCTGAATCGCTAACCGACCGCGCATTTCAGACCCGCCTCGCGCAGCACGGTCTGCAACGAGCAGATCACTTCTCATGGGCTAAGAGTGCCCGTGCGGCAATTGACGCGATCGAGAAACTTCTGCTGAGCGGCCCCGCCATCACGACGTCGATCAGGATGAGAGAGCAAAAACCGAGGCTCGCATACGTTTCACCCTTACCACCGGAGCGAAGCGGAATCAGTGACTACAGCGCTGAACTTCTTCCTGAACTGAGCAGGTTCTATGAGATTGATGTAATCGTCAATCAGCCCGTGGTTTCTGACCCGTGGATCCAAGCCAATCTGCCTATTCGCGACACCGACTGGTTCCAATCACACCACTCCCTGTTTGACCGCGTCGTCTACAATTTCGGCAACTCAGTGTTCCATTCCCATATGTTTGCCCTTCTTGAGGCGATTCCAGGCGTAATCATTCTTCATGACTTCTATCTGTCAGGGATCATCGCCCACATGGACATACAAGTCGAAAACAACTCGGGGAAATGGGCTACAGAGCTATACAAGTCTCACGGATACGCCGCGATGATTGAGCGCTTTCAGGCAGCCGACACTTCATCGGTGGTCTGGAAGTATCCGGCGAACTTCTCCGTCCTCCAGGCGGCCCGAGGTGTAATTGTGCACTCACACACCTCCAGGGACTTGGCCCGATCATGGTACGGGCCTTCTGCGGCCGACAGTTGGGCGGTCGTGCCCCTGTTACGCAGGGCACCAGTCGAGGCTAATCGGGATGCCGCACGTCTATCGCTTGGGATCACGCCCGGCACTTTTCTGGTCTGCAGTTTCGGGATTGCCGGACCGTCAAAGCTCAGCCAACGCATAGTGGACGTGATGTCATCATCTGCCGTTCTGAATGATCCGAGCACACGCCTCGTGTTTGTCGGCGAAAACCTTCCCGGAGAGTATGGTGCGGACCTTGCCGCCAAGCTAGACGAACCGGCCTTCGCCGGCCGCGCAACAATCACTGGGAGGGTGTCTGAGGAGCAATATCGGTTGTACTTGCAGGCTGCCGATTTGGCGATTCAATTGCGGTCTTTTACCCAGGGCGAAACTTCGGCGGCAGTGCTTGACTGCATGAACTACGGGGTCGCAACAATTGTCAACGCGGTCGGCTCTCTTTCTGAGATTGCCGCTGACTGCGTGTTAAGGCTTGACGCAAACTTCGCTGATGCAGATCTAGAGATAGCGATCTCCTCCCTACGTGACTCTTATACGAGCCGCCGAACTCTTGGCGCCAACGGTGCGGGCCTGGTCCGAGATCAACACAGTCCGGATAGGTGCTCCATCCAAATATTTGATCACATAGAGGCGTACTGGCGGCGCCCACTCGACCGGCAAGCAACCTTAATAGCCAAGCTTGCCACTATTCCAGATCCACCAGAGGATGAGGTATTAATTTTAGACGCGGCACGAGCGATTGCTCGCGCTACACCGGCTCTTCCGAGCGGCAAACAGCTCTTCGTTGATATCTCCGAATTCGTCAACCGCGACTCAAAGACAGGTATCCAAAGGGTCACAGCAAACATTATGCGTTGTTTGCTTGAGTCACCGCCCGAAGGGTTCCGCGTCGAGCCCGTGTACGCCACCGTCGACGGGTCGTATAGGTACGCACGGTCCTTTACAAGCAGATGGTTCGGTTCAACAGCTGCTCCGCTCGCGGATGAACTCGTGGAGTATCACCATGACGAAATCTTTCTAGGTCTCGATCTCCAACCTCAGGTCGTGTCAGCCAACCGCGAGTTCTTTCAGGAACTGAGACGAAACGGAGTACAGGTTTTTTTCGTCGTTTACGATCTTCTGCCTCTACTACTTCCACATGCATTCCTGCCTGGTGCATCTGAAACCTATGAACCGTGGCTTGCAACTGTGCTTGAGGCCGATGGAGCTCTCACTATCTCCCAAGCAGTCGCCAACGACCTGCAACGATGGACTAGTGCGCATGGCACTTCCTCCGAAAGGTTCAGTATCAGCCCGTTTCAACTTGGTAGCGATTTCACACGTGACGCCGAATCTGATTTATCTCCGGAGGGCGGTATGGCGGTCGCCGCCCAAGTTGAATCACCGAGTCGGCTCACTTTCTTGATGGTCGGGACGCTCGAACCAAGAAAATGCCACCAACTTGTGCTCGACGCTTTTGAGCTCCTGTGGGCCTCCGGACAAGACGTGATACTTCACATCGTCGGTAAACACGGCTGGATGGTGGAACATCTCGTCGGCAGAATAGAGCAGCACCCAGAGTTTGGGGATCGCTTAATCTGGTCGTATTCCGTCACGGACAACGAATTGCGAGTCTTTTATCGGCAGAGCACATGCCTGCTAGCTGCTTCAGAGGCGGAGGGCTTCGGCCTGCCATTGGTCGAGGCGGCAAGACACGGACTCCCAATCATTGCGCGAGACATTGAGCCGTTTCGAGAGGTAGCTGAGGACAACGCCTTCTACTTCACCAGCGAGACTCCCGCAGACCTTGCGGGCGACATTTCAGCATGGATTGAGCTACACAAAATCGGACTTGCACCTGCCTCACTCAGCCTCAAACAGGTGTCATGGAGCGACTCTACAAACAACCTGCTCCAGGTCCTTGGGCTTACACTGAGTACCTAGAAACCTACAGTCGTAAAGACGCGCACTGAAGTTTTGACGGCCGCCGGCGGCACCGCTCTGAGTACTTAGTCGAACGCAGGATCCTTAAACTAATGCTGATCAGCTAACACGTTCACGTCAGCGGCCGCGCCAAGAATCACCGAGGTCGCAATCTCGCTTTGACGGGGCCCCACGACCAAGCCGCTTGTCAGCTCCCCGCAGCAGAGGCAGAAGGCTAATCAGTACGCTCGAGTCGGCCGATTAACACCAGGTCACGATGACAGGTTGATGAGGTGGCTCAGGCACCGTCGATCACGGGTAGCGCTGTACGACTGCCTCACTTCGAGTCAGCTGAATGCGCCACGATCTTCAGCCGCTCGCAACTGTCACGCCCTCGACTTCGTGATCCAACGCACACCAGGCTCTACCCGTCGAAGCGGTAAACGCTTACAAGCTGGCGAGTAGAGAAGAATGCAGTACAGGGCACGTACGCCGTCGCGCCAACCGATCTTCTTGCCCTCTGCATAGGTACGTGCCGAATACGAGATTCCGACCTCGTACACCTTCCAGTTACCCATCGCAATCTTGGCAGTCATCTCCGGTTCGATACCGAAACGGTCCTCCTCAAGCGAGAACGACTCAAGAACTTCGCGGCGAAATGCCTTGTAGCAAGTCTCCATGTCGCTGAGATTCAAATTCGTGAACATGTTGGAGAGCATGGTCAAAAATTTGTTGCCAACGGAGTGCCAAAAATACAGAACCCTATGGGCATGACCACCCAAGAAGCGCGAGCCAAACACCACGTCAGCCCGACCATCGAGCAACGGCGCCATCAACTGCTGGTAGTCGCTCGGGTCATACTCAAGATCGGCGTCCTGCACAATCACAAACGGAAAGGAGGCTTCCGCAAAGCCGCGCCGGATGGCCGCCCCCTTGCCCCGGTTTAGGGTCTGTTGGAGCAAGCGCACTCGCGGATCATCGATAGCTCTAACAACTTCGGCGGTTCGATCAGACGAAGCATCGTCGACAATCAGCAGCTCGGCGGTGTAGGGGGACTTCAGGACAAGACCGACGATCTCTGCGATCGTGTCTTCTTCGTTGTAGGCGGGCATCACAACTGACAAGACGCGCTTGTCGTGAACTCGCGTTGTCACGTCAGGCATTAGGCCACATTAGTGCAAGAGCGCGACCGGCAAGACGTCTAATTATTCGAGGACCCCGCTCTCAATTCAAAGCAACGAGTCTCACCAGCGATGAACACCTCCTGCAAGAAAATTGCAGCCTCGCAGCATCAAGTCATCCAGATATTGATACTTCCTCAGGAGCGACATTTCGCTCAGGGATTATAACGACATAAGAGCCCAGACTGTACTCCTCATACTCGACCGATTGGGCCTGCAACCCGGCGACGACTGCCTCATAACGTCGCTGGTCTAGGGCAAACGGGAGATACATCACATAGGCGGCGCTCGCGGCGTTTCGGGCCTCGACGTTCCACAACGGGTAACGAACAAAGTCAGATGCGGCGAGCACAGACTCGTGCGACTCCCACGTCAACTTATACGC
>JBAXHK010000071.1:0-6914 GCA_037138935.1 Actinomycetes bacterium | reverse complement strand
TCGCGAATGCAGGTGCCATCGGAAGTTGGATAGTCGTCACCGAATATCTGCGGACGTTCACCATTTTCGAGCGCACGAAAGACCATCGGGATCAAGTTGTTGATGCTGGTGTCACCAAGTTCGTCATTTGCGGCTCCCGCCACATTGAAATAACGCAGAGCAACCCACGACACCCTGTCAGCTAATCCCGCATTTCGTGAGAGCCATTCACCAATTACTTTAGTTTCGCCGTATGGTGACTCCGTAGCAAGTTGCGCATTTTCATGAATTGGATTCTCACTAGGTGTGCCATAAACAGCGGCTGATGATGAGTAGACAAGTTTGGCTACGCCAACTTCACTCATCGCTGCGAGTAACTCCACCATGCCACTTACATTTTCACGGTAGTAATACAGGGGCATCGTGACCGACTCACCCGCTGCCTTCTTCGCAGCAAGGTGGATCACCCCATCTACCCGGTGGGCTCGCAGCGCGCCGGCTACTGCGGCACGATCTGCGACCGAGGCACGCACGATCGGCACCCCGGCGGGCACCTTACGCTCGAGGCCGCTTGAAAAATCATCGAGAACAATTACCTTGCGCCCGGATTCTTGCAGTGCGCGCACGACATGGGAGCCGATGTAGCCCGCGCCACCGGTGATCAACCATGTTGTCACCGGAAAGTCTCCCCGGTCACGCGCTCAAAAGCTTCGACATACTTTGCTCGAGTTTGCTCGACAACTTCATCTGGTAGCGGCGGCGGCGGAGTATTGCCGTGCCGATCCCAACCCGATGCCGGTGAAGTCAGCCAGTCACGTACATATTGCTTGTCATATGAGGGCTGCGGGCCACCCGGTGCCCAAGTTGCCAGCGGCCAGTAGCGGGATGAATCCGGCGTCAAAACTTCATCGGCGAGCACCACTTTGCCAACATTCTTGCCCGACAATCCGATTCCAAATTCAAACTTGGTGTCGGCGAGAATTAAGCCGCGCCTACGCACTTTTTCACTTGCCCGCTCGTATATGTCCAGTGACAGCCGCTTGAGCTCTTGGGCTTCCTCTTGGCCGATGATGGTCATCACTTCGTCAAATGTCACGTTCACATCATGCTCGCCGAGCTCGGCTTTCGTCGCCGGAGTAAAAATGGTCTTCGGCAGCAGCGAGCCATCCTTGAGTCCCGGAGGTAGCCCCAACCCACAGATAGAACGGGATTCGAGATACGTGGTCAAGCCGGAACCGGTCAAATAGCCGCGAACAACGCACTCAATTGGCAGCATCTCGAGTCGATCGCAGATCATGGCGCGCCCTTTAACCGCCGCTGGCACCGAGGTGCTGCGTAAGTGGTTGGGCACCACACCCTCTAGCTGCTTAAACCACCACAGAGATAGCTGCGTAAGGATTCGACCTTTATCCGGGATGGTAGTTGGGAGCACCCAGTCATAAGCCGAAATGCGATCACTTGCGACAAAAAGCAACCGATCATCAGGAGTCGAATACAGATCACGGACCTTGCCCGAATACACATGTGTGTAACCAGCGGGTAGGTCGTATAGCGGAGTATCGATACTCACAAAATATCTCCGGGGCGGTATGAAGCCGCATCGCGGTTATCGGCCACGATCAGCGCGACCCGGTTAGCCACCGCATTGACTTGCGTGGTTGCCGCACCGGTGAAGGACAACGGCTCAGCAATCAGCGCAGCTAATTCAGCGCGGGTAAGGCCAAGGCGCCCGTCGTTAGCAAGACGCTCCATCAGGTCATTCTCGGTATTTACCTGCTCGCGCATTGCCAGTGCGACGGCTACGGCATGCTCCTTGATTACTTCATGGGCAACCTCGCGCCCCACTCCAGCCCGCACCGCCGCCATCAAGATCTTGGTGGTGGCGAGGAATGGTAAATAACGTTCAAGCTCTCGCTCAATAACAGCGGGGAAGGCACCGAAATCACCAAGGACTGTCAGGAAGGTTTCAAATAGCCCGTCAACCGCGAAGAACGAATCGGGGAGAGCCACCCGGCGCACCACCGAGCACGAGACATCACCCTCATTCCACTGATTGCCCGCCAACTCCGAAGTCATCGTCACGTAACCGCGCAACACAACTGCTAGCCCGGTGACTCGTTCGCAGGATCGCGTGTTCATCTTGTGCGGCATTGCTGAGGACCCAACTTGCCCAGGGCGAAAACCCTCGGTGACGAGGTCATGGCTTGCCATCAAGCGAATTGAGGTTGCAAGTGAGGAAGGTGAAGAAGCTACCTGCAACAGCGCCGAAACCACATCAAAGTCAAGTGAGCGTGGATAAACCTGGCCAACACTGTCGAACACCCGCTCGAACCCGAGATGGATTGCAATCGACGACTCGAATTCAGTCAACTTGGTTTCATCGCCGTCTAGTAGGTCAAGCATGTCTTGTGAGGTGCCGACCGGGCCCTTAATGCCGCGCATTGGGTAGCGCGCAATCAGATCATTAAGCCGATCAAAGGCCACGAGTAATTCGTCAGCCGCCGATGCAAACCTCTTACCCAACGTGGTGATCTGCGCTGGCACATTATGCGATCTACCGGCAATTGCGGTCTCGGAATATCGCACTGCAAGTTCAGCTAAGTTCGCCAAGGCCGCAATTACTTTGGCGCGCACCAGTCGCAACGAATCACGGATTTGTAGTTGCTCGATATTTTCAGTGACATCACGTGATGTCATACCAAGGTGGATCAGCTCATGCCCGGCAAGTGCATTGAATTCTTCGATGCGGGCTTTCACGTCGTGCTTGGTGGTGCGCTCCCGGGCATCGATCGAGGCTAGATCAATGTTTTCGATCACTGATTCATATGACTCAATGGCACCGGCTGGGAGCGCGATCCCCAACCTTTCTTGAGCTTTCAGCACCGCGAGCCACAGTTGACGCTGCAAAACGATCTTGCCGGACGGTGACCAGATGGCAACCATAGAAGCGGAGGCATAGCGGCCAGCTAGGACATTTGGGACCTGCTGGGCGGATGTCACTTCCTCATTGTTCCACGCGAACCGACCATAGCCAACTTTCTGGCTACGCCCGCAGTTTCGCCTTATTGGGCTACTTAACTCCGGTGTTTGAGTCGGTGATGTCGTCCTGGGTCAGGCAACCGATCGGATTCTGGGCTGCGAGACTGTAAAGGCCCGGGTCATTGCGGACCGCTATCCAGCCATTTTCAATCGACGTCAGCACGTTCGTCATCGCTGCTTTCTTGCTCGGGGCCAGATAATTGGCCAGGCAGGCGTGCCACGGTGCATTACTACCTGCCTTGGCGAAGAAGACCCCGGTTTCGATCATGCCCATCCCTTTGGCTTTCCAATTGGCGTTGTAGTCGCTGACAGTCCCAAGGCGCTGCCCGGCTTGTACTTTGTCTCCAACCTTTACCAGGGGATTAATCAGATGCTCATGTTCGAATAGCACCGGCGCGCCCCCGGTCATGCAAGCCATACCTGTGGGAGCTACCCGAACGCTGTAGTCGTTGCTGTATAGCTGCGGAAGGTCGCACACCGTTCCGTCTACCATTGAGATAACCGAGGTTCCGAGCGGTGCAATAAAAGCCATCTGTGGCTCCGAAATGCCCTGGACCACATCGCCGTAGAGTCCAACTATTCGACTATAAGCTGCGGTGTCGGCGGGGTTACTAAAGGTGGGTGGCGTTACACCTGCTAACTGCATCACCCCCGCTTTACCTGATGCCGCGTCATAGGGTTCGAGCGCAAGGCCCCAGTTCTGAATCACTTTCGGAATACTGGCGTTAGAAGTAATACTGCTCGAGCTACTTCCACTCGAGCTACTTCCACTCGAGCTACCAGAGGGAACCTTGACCCAAACGAGTTTTCCGCCCTTCTTCACGCACCGCAAATCGCCACTCGAAATGTGTATTGCGATGCCCGCCTTGGGGCATTTGGCCCCGGGCTTGGGCGCTGCCTGCACTGCCGGTGCAATCACGGCGGCGGTCATGACTGCGCATAAGGCACTGATGAGGGCAATCGATCCAAAGCGAGTTACGCGCATCTGCTCTCCCTAGATTACGTTTCCGACATATTAAGACACCGAAATAGTAAATACAAGGAAAAAGGCAAAATTTGCAATCTGATTCGAATGTTTCGAGTCTATGCGGGCGCGGTCGCATCCAGAGCGATGTCAGTCCGGTGATGGGATCCTTCAAGGATTATTAGATCAATTGCCGCATAAGCGCTTTTTCGAGCACCGGCAAGGGTGTCGCCGGTAGCCGTCACCGACAGCACCCGACCCCCAGCCGATACCAACTCACCCTGAGCATTCAGTGCGGTGCCCGCATGCAAGACCTGCACTCCGGCAACCGCATCAGCATCGGCAATCCCGGTGATTACGTCACCGGTGCGCGGATTCTCCGGGTAATTAGCCGCCGCAACAACAACTGTTACGGCCGCATGCGGATGCCAAGCTAATGGCGGTAAATCGGCAAGACGCCCGGTGGCGGCGGCCATCAGCACCCGGCCCAGCGGTGAGGCCAACCGGGCGAGCACCACCTGGGTTTCAGGGTCACCGAAGCGCGCATTGAATTCAATAACCCGGGTACCGCGCGAGGTCAGGGCCAAACCTGCATACAGCAGGCCAACAAATGGCGTGCCCCGATTACGCATTGCATCAACCATCGGCTGAAGCACGCGCTTAGTTACCTCAGCAACCAGGTTCTCCGGAGCCCACGGCAACGGTGAGTAAGCGCCCATGCCGCCGGTGTTCGGGCCTTCGTCGCCGTCGCGGACTCTCTTGAAATCCTGCGCCGGTTGCAGGGGCACGATGGTGGTGCCATCGGTAATGCCGAAAAGTGAAACTTCGGGGCCGTCAAGGTATTCCTCGATAACTACTTGCGCACCGAGCGCTCGTGCGAAACATGAAAGTGCATGTGTTAGCGCCTCATCGCGATCATTTGTCACGACGACGCCTTTGCCTGCCGCTAGACCATCATCCTTCACGACATATGGCGCGCCGAATTGATCCATGGCCGCTGAAACTTCATCGATAGTTGAGCAGACACGCGCTAGTGCTGTTGACACATCGGCCTCGGCCATCACCAGCTTCGCAAACGCCTTACTACCCTCCAATTGCGCAGCTGCGGCCGACGGACCAAAGCAGGCAATCCCCCGCGCCCGCACTGCATCCCCTGCCCCGGCAACCAGCGGGACTTCAGGGCCGATCACCACGAGGTCGACAGCCAGTTGAATGGCAAGATCACCGATCGCCTCGGGGTCAAGTGGATCGACCACGTGAGTTTCGACAACCGCGGCAATACCAGCATTGCCGGGTGCGCAAATCACACTTTCGACCTCGTCATCATCAAGTAAAGAATTTACTAGCGCATGTTCACGCGCACCTGCACCAATGACGAGAACTCTCACGCAATCAGCCGACGTAGTGCTTATCGGTCAAAGTCAGGACTTCGTCAAGAATGGCAAGGCCTTCCTTGGCTTGTTCAGGGGTGATAACGCACGGCGGCACCACGTGAACCCGATTCACAATCGAGAATGGCAGGTAGCCACGCTTGCGACATTCGGTAACGATCTCAGCCATCGCCGGCGAGGTCCCTGGGTACTCCGCCAACGGTGCCTTGGTCTTACGGTCGGAAACCAATTCAATAGCCCAGAACACACCCAGGCCGCGAACATCACCGATTACCGGGTGGCGCTCTTGGAGTTCGAGCAGCCCCGGGCCAATGACATCTTCACCGATGGCTGCCGCATTCTCGACAATACCTTCCTCTTTCATGGCAGTGATCGAGGCAACGATCGAGGCAGCAGCCAACGGGTGGCCCGAATAGGTAAGGCCACCTGGGAAAACCTTGGTGTCGAAAGTAGACGCGATCTCATCGGAGATGACTACTCCGCCGACAGGAACGTAACCGGAGTTTGAACCCTTGGCGAAGATGATCAGATCGGGCTCGACGTCAAAGTTATTAAAAGCAAACCACTTACCGGTGCGGGCGAAGCCAGCCATCACCTCGTCAAGAATGAGGATGATGCCGTACTTATCGCAGAGGGCGCGAACGCCGGCGAGATACCCGGGAGGTGGAACCAAAATTCCACCGGTTCCAACGACACTCTCCATCAGGATGCAGCCGACCGTGTTCGGCCCTTCAAAAATAATTACTTGCTCGAGGTGCTCCAAAGCGCGAGTTGATTCTTCTTCGGCTGACTTCGACCAGAAGACCGACCGATACAGAAACGGTCCGAAGAAGTGCACATGCTGGGTTGAATACTCATTTGGCCAACGTCGTTGATCACCTGTCGCGGCGATGGCGGCGCCGGTATTGCCATGGTACGAGCGGTAGAAGGAAAGCACCTTGTGCTTATGGGTATGAATACGAGCCATCCGAATGGCATTTTCAGCCGCGTCGGCTCCGCCATTAGTGAAGAAGACTTTGTTCATCCCCGCGGGAGCAAGATCAGCGATCAACTTTGCGGCTTCACCGCGTTTTACATTGGCGTGCTGCGGAGCAATTGTTGACAAGATTGCTGCTTGTTCTTGAATCGCCTTGACCACCTTGGGGTGCTGATGGCCGATGTTTACGTTCACCAACTGCGAGGAAAAATCCAAGTAGCGGTTACCGTCGTAATCCCACACATAGCAGCCCTCTGCCGCCGCTGGCGTGAATGGATTTAGGGTCCCTTGGGCACTCCATGAATGAAAGACATGGGCTCGGTCCAGATCAAAGACGCGCTTGCCCTCGGCTGGGTCGGCGGTGAATGTCATGGCTGGCTCCCTTGGTTGGCCATACTGCTCAAGGATTAGTTGATATACCGCACTTTAGAACCGCCCGAATGTTCAGTAAATTTCGGGGCGCTTATTTGAGCGGATTTACCCAACGAATATTTGGAAAACGCGCAAAGTCCGTGTCAGCGGAATGCACCGTGCCCCCGTATTCGAGCGCCAAGGCACCTAAATG
>JBAXHK010000070.1:0-6981 GCA_037138935.1 Actinomycetes bacterium | reverse complement strand
ATGGAATGCAAGCGATCCGCGGTAAAGTAACCCCAGAGGTCACCACCGAGGCGCCAAGGATCAGTACCGGCAACATGAACTCGCGCGTCGACAAAGCAATTCACCACGGGATTTTGAGCCAGCAGAGTCTGCACCTGGGCAAGATCACTCGACCCAATGCCCCGAACCAACCCGGTCATTACGTTGTCGATTGTCATGTGACTAGCCAGTTACGCGGTAATAACGATTGGGTCGCCGGAAACATCACCCATCTGTTCCGCCAACTTAAGGGCTTCCTCGATCAAGGTTTCGACGATCTGGGCTTCAGGGACAGTCTTGATTACTTCACCGCGCACGAAAATCTGACCTTTGCCATTACCCGACGCAACTCCAAGGTCAGCCTCACGAGCTTCACCCGGCCCATTCACAACGCAACCCATAACAGCGACGCGCAGCGGGACATCTAAACCTTCTAGTCCCGCGGTCACCTGCTCAGCCAAGGTATATACATCAACTTGCGCCCTCCCACATGATGGGCAAGAAACAATTTCCAAACCACGTTGGCGAAGATTCAGCGACTCCAGAATTTGATTTCCGACTTTAACTTCGTCAACAGGCGGTGCCGAAAGTGAAACTCGGATGGTGTCGCCGATCCCGCGGCTTAGGAGCGCACCGAAAGCCACCGCGGATTTGATGGTGCCTTGGAAAGTTGGCCCGGCTTCGGTTACCCCAAGGTGCAATGGGTAGTCGCATTGCGCGGCTAGCTGGATGTAGGCCTCAACCATGATTACCGGATCGTGATGTTTTACCGAGATCTTGATATCGCCGAACCCGTGCTCCTCAAATAACGATGCCTCCCAAAGTGCGGATTCAACAAGGGCCTCAGGTGTGGCCTTGCCATACTTCTTCAGTAGCCGAGGATCAAGGGAGCCGGCATTGACTCCGATCCGAATCGGGGTGCCAAGGTCGCCGGCGGCCCTGGCAATTTCGGCCACTTTGTCATCGAAGGCTTTAATGTTGCCGGGGTTGACTCGCACCCCAGCACAACCAGCATCGAGTGCGGCAAAAACATATTTGGGCTGGAAGTGGATATCTGCGATGACCGGGATACCCGATTTGCGCGCGATCTCAGGTAACGCATCAGCGTCGTCTTGGCTCGGCACCGCGACCCTAACGACCTGACACCCCGAGGCAGTGAGTTCAGCTATCTGCTGCAAAGTGGCATCCACATCAGCCGTCAAGGTCGTGCACATTGACTGCACACTGATCGGGGCATCACCACCGACGGCCACCGGATGGGTGGGGTGTTTCAGCAGGATTTGCCGGGTTTTACGCCGGGGGGCGAGTACCTGCGGAGGCGGCAGCGGAATCCCTAGATCAATGCTCACCGGCCTAGTATCCCTGACTTCGGGCCCGGGCGCACGCAGCCACGTGGGCTACTACCCCGATCCGGCCGCCAAAAGCAAAGCAATGAGCGAAATTGGTAGCCCAAAGTCACTAATCAAAATCAGGGAGTTACCGGGTTTGAAGTTCTTTTCGACCGCCATCTGCTTCACATGCTGGACGCCCGCAAGAACCAAGAAAACGATAACCGGGACACTAATCACTAACCAGGCTTCGGGCCCACGGACCATCGCCAATAATCCGGCGATACCAATACCCCAACAGACAAACCCGATTTCATACTGGAAGCCATTTGTAACCCAACCGATGTTCTTGGCGGTGCTCTTGGCGAATACCGTGTGCATGAAACCACTAACTATGAACTGGATACCAACCGGTAAAAAGAGCATCCAGCGCATTGCCGAATCGGCGAAATCATCAGTTTCGAGATTTCCTGGTGGCGCCCAACCTAGGAGTGCGAATACCCACGCCAACACCAGCACTAGCGGAATAATGAGTACACCCACACGTGAAGGTTACCACCCTGAGTGCGCGCGTTTTGGTCGTGAAATCGCCCAAAAATGCAGTTTTCACGACAATAACGTGCGCACTCACGAAAGTCTCCGGCGTGCAGGCGGTCAACCCAAGCTTCGGGCCCACGGACCATCGCCAACAATCCGGCGATACCGATACCCCAATGCGGTTACCACCCTGAGTGCGCGCGTTTTGGTCGTGAAATCGCCCAAAAATGCAGTTTTCACGACAATAACGTGCGCACTCACGAAAGTCTCCGACGTGCAGGGCGTCAACCCAAACTGATTGGCTTAATTAGATCCGCCCAAATCACAATTACGCCCATACCTACCAAGGCGGCAGCCACCACATAGGCGACCGGCAGCAAACGAGCAATATCAACAGG
Source organism: Actinomycetes bacterium (assembly GCA_037138935.1). Taxonomy (GTDB): domain Bacteria; phylum Actinomycetota; class Actinomycetes; order S36-B12; family S36-B12. Next base: position 4,700 of record JBAXHK010000070.1, on the reverse strand, counting down.
CCCAGGATCTGAGCGGCCTCTGACTTTGGCGACCTGCCTGCGCAACCCCTCATATAGGGCGCCGGCAACATGGCCACCGTCCAGAGGTAATACCGGCAACAGGTTAAATAAAAATAGAAAGAGGTTCAACGAAGCCGCTAGGCCTAAGAAGGTAGCGGCCTTCGCCATTAATGGTTCATCCATGGCGGCAATCTCACCACCGAGTCGGCTAACTCCCACCACGCTGACCGGGCTATCTATAGCGCGCTCGCCACCACCGATCAAGGTGTCTTTGACTAATTCATAAAGGCGAACAGGAAGTGAGATCAAGGCTTTCACGGACGCAGCCGTGATATCCCACATATAACCGGGCACGGTTGTCCAAGGCTGGGAGACAAACTCAAATTCCGGGCGCATACCGATGTACCCAGAAGTTGCTGTCTCGCCGGTGGGGTTACCGCGGTCGTCATATATCGGCCGATCAATCGTCGCGATTGCGATCGGTACTTCCATCACTGAGTCGGCGCGAATAAAAGTCAAAGTGGCGGTTGTGCCCCCGTGGGCTCTGATCCAAGTTGTGGCTTGATCCCAAGTGGTGAACGATTCGCCATCAATCGCGGTGATGACATCGCCATCAATTAGCCCTGCCGCAGCAGCTGGAGCAAGCTCCGTACCTGTTGGGCACTGCCCAGACGGCAACGACGCGCCTGTTGGCTGCGCGAGCGAAGGCGTGCACGGCACTACGCCGGCTACCTGCAAGCTCGCCTGCGGCAGGCCGATACCAACCAGCATGATCGTGAAGAGCACAAACGCGAAAAGCAAGTTCATCACTGGACCGCCGAGCATGACCACTATTTTTTTACGAACAGGTAATTTGTAGAAGACTCGGTTAGCATCTGCCGGGCCAACGTCATCCAGTGACTGCTTGCGCGCGTCAGCAATCATCGCGCCGAACTTCCCGGTGGTCATGCTGCGGGGCGCCCCGGTTGGATCATCCTTGGCTGGTGGGATCATCCCGATCATCCGAATATAGCCACCTAGGGGTATCCCTTTTAGACCATAAACTGTCTCCCCCTTGGTCTTAGACCAAATCGTGGGCCCAAATCCGATCATGTATTCGGTGACTTTGACCCCGAACTTCTTGGCCGGCAGCAGGTGGCCAATTTCATGTAATGCGATTGAAGCCCCGATAAGTAGGATGAAAATGATGATGCCAAGTACCTGCAACATCAGTGCCTACCTTCCAGGGCAATCTCGCGCGACCGCGCACGAGCCCAAGTATCTGCTGCTATGACGCTTTCTAGGCTTACTTCGTTCCCCGGAACCCAGGCCCCTCCGGAGGTCAGATTTTTACCCCCGAGGTGCTCATCTAGTACCCGAGCCACGGTATCGACAATATCCAAGAAGCCGATCTCCCCCGCTAAGAACGCCGCGACACTCGCTTCGTCAGCGCCATTGAAGACAGCCGGCGCCGTGCCCCCTTGGCTACCAGCCAACCGCGCCAAGCCGATCGCCGGAAAAGCGTCGTCATCAAGTGGGAAGAACTCCCAGCTGGTGGCGGTTGACCAATCGCAGGCGGGGCCGGCCCCGGCAACTCGATCTGGCCATGAAAGCCCGAGAGCTATGGGTATTCGCATATCCGGTGGGCTCACCTGGGCAAGTGTTGAACCATCAACGAACTCCACCATGGAGTGAACCACCGACTGTGGATGCACCACGACAGTTATTGCCTCAAGTGGCAGGTCGAATAACAGGTGCGCCTCGATTAGTTCAAGGCCCTTATTCATCAAAGTGGCCGAATTAATGGTGACCAGCGGACCCATATTCCAGGTCGGATGATCTAATGCCTGGGCCGGAGTTACATCCACTAGCTCGGCTCGAGATCGGCCGCGAAATGGCCCGCCGCTAGCGGTAAGCACTAAACGGCGTACTTCGGCCGCAGCACCACCGCGAAGTGCCTGCGCGATTGCCGAGTGCTCCGAATCCACGGGGACTATCTGGCCAGGCGCGGCAAGATTTTTGACCAGGGCACCCCCGATTATCAGCGACTCCTTATTAGCCAAGGCCAAAATATGGCCGGCACTAAGTGCTGCCAATGTTGGCTCGAGCCCGGCCGCACCCGCGATTCCATTGAGCACCACATCACATGGCCATTCGGCTAATTGCGATACCGCGTTTGGCCCAGCCAAAATCGCCGGCAACTTGAAAGCACCCACCGCATATCCGCGCTCCTGTGCTTGCGCATAGAGAGCTAGTTGTAACTCCTGCGCCGTCGTTGCGCGAGCGACCGCAACCGCCTCGACCTCAAAATCAAGTACCTGTTGGACCAATTTTGGAATGTCGGCCCCGGTTGAAGATAAGCCCACGATCTTAAAAAGATCCGGGTTGCGCGCGGCAACATCTAAGGCCTGAGTACCTATCGAGCCGGTACTACCCAAGATGACGATGCGCCGGCTCACGTTATTCGCCGCGGCGGCTATCCCCGAAATCGCGATCGGGTTCGGTTCCAAAGTACTGCTGCGCCAAGCGCAGTACTTGACGGTCGGTTAAGTCGTCAATATCGCAGCGCACTTCAGCGACCAGTTTGGCGGCGACGCCCGAGAAGTGCTTCTCGGCGTATGCAACGAAGTGGTGGCTCGCATTCGCTTTGCCGTTGCCGTGCCCTAGTAACAAAATGCCGTCGGCCTTGCCCAAGTACTCAGCCAAGGATTTCCAGTACTCATCATTATCATCGCGGTAGGTGCCATCTGGGTTACCCGCCTTGGCGTGCAAGTGCCGAAAATAACCCTGGGGGTCGTCGGCCACTATGCGCTCAGGTAGGCCCTGTGGATCAGCATCAATTGTCCAGATCCGGGTTTCGTGAAAGTCAATTGCGGCAACTAAAATACTCATACTTAGTCTTCCTGGCCCGGAGTCTTAACAGTGTTCGGAGCATCCGGTCCGTAGCCGGCGTGCTTGAGCATGCGGCGAAAATCAATTACCTGTTCGATGGAGATGTCCTTGTGATGCGAGCGATCAAAAACCTCGATCTCGGTGCCGACGGTGATGCGAAAACGACCGTCGTGCTTTTCTTCGACCTCACCGACCGCTGAAAGTAGGCTCACTACGTCAACCCACCGGATGTTGTGGCTGGTCGGGTGGGCAAATATGGCGGCGACCGTATCGCGGTGATGGTTATTCAGGTGATTGGTCATGGGGTGATCTTAGATGTACGCAAAATCTAGAGAGCGAGGTCGGTCAGGACCAAGACCCGCTCATGGGTTAAGTCGGTCATCGCGGACCGTAACCCTTCACGGCCAACCCCCGAGGCCTTGATACCGCCGTATGGCATCTGGTCGGCCCGGAAGGTTGGGGCATCACCAATGATCACTCCCCCCACCTCAAGTTCACGGTGTGCTCGGAAAATCTCTTGAATATTGTGGGTGAAAAGACCGGTCTGCAGGCCAAATCTTGAGTCGTTAACCAGGTCGATGCCTTCATCAAGATCCTTAATGACCTGGATTGACATTACCGGACCAAAAACCTCTTCACATGACACTCGCACCCGGGGATCGACATTGGAGAGGAGTGTTGGCTCAATCGAAGTACCGCTACGCGAACCCCCGGCGAGTACCACGGCTCCAGCGTCGACCGCCTCTTGCACCCACTCCGCAACTCGCACCGCGGCCTCTTCACTAATCATCGGGCCAACTTCGGTAGCCGGATCCCATGGCGAGCCACTCACAAGTGCCAACACATTCGCGATGAGCCGCTCGGTGAACGCTTCTGCGACCGACTCTTCAACAAAGATCCTTTGCACGGAAACACAGGTTTGGCCGGCTTGTGCATTTCCATACATTGCGATTCGACGCGCAGCCCACTCTAAATCCTTGGCGCTGCTGTAGTCCCCCAAAATTATCGCGGCCGCATTGCCACCCAGTTCGAGCACGATGTGCTTATTTGGCACCTCGCGTTGAATTGCAAACCCCACGGGCTCCGAACCGGTAAACGAAATAACCGGCAGCCTAGGGTCAGCCACGAGGGATGGAGCTACCTCATTGCCTACGGGGATGACCGAGAACATGCCAGGCGGTAAATCGGTCTCACCAAGAAGCTCACCAATAAGTAACGCGCCCAGTGGCGTTGCCGGTGCCGGCTTCACCACAATGGGTGCACCAACTGCAAGTGCAGGCGCAATTTTATGGGCGACGAGGTTCACCGGAAAGTTGAAAGGTGAAATCCCAAGGACTGGTCCGTGCGGAAAACGCCGGATGATGGCCGCTCGACCAGCGGTTGCCGCCTCGGTGTCGAGCCGCTGAAACTCACCGTTGAATCGCCGAGCCTCTTCGGCCGCCCATCTAAATGTCGATGCGGCCCGCCCAGCCTCCGCCCGTGACCAAGTTATCGGCTTGCCATTTTCGGCGGTAATTAAAGCGGCTACTTCGTCAAGGCGCTCCTCCAGCCGGCGCGATACATGGGTTAATGCCGCAGCGCGTTGAGCGGCTGAAGTGCGCTGAGCCTCGCGGCGCACCTGCCACGCCCCCTCGATAGCGGCTTCTACGCTGGCCGCATTCGGAACTGTGTAAGTACCAACAACCGACCCATCACCAGGGTGGGTAACCTCGGCTCGCTCGCCCGCATCTGATGCGGTGCCCGCGATCCAAGATGGCCAGTGGCGGGGAGTGTGAAGATCACGCATGCTCATGGGTAAAACCTATCTCCCCCCCTATCCCGGCGAATTA
>JBAXHK010000069.1:0-7036 GCA_037138935.1 Actinomycetes bacterium | reverse complement strand
CGTAGTCCGTTGGTACGGTTCGGCACATGCGGTCATTAGCTAGCGATAATTACGCCGGAGTCCACCCAGCTGTACTTGCGGCCATGACCGCCGCCAATGCAGGCCATGCGCCGGCATATGGCAGTGACTCAATAACTGACCAGGCCGTTGCTGCATTCCGTCGCGAACTTGGCAATCAAGTTGATGTGTTCATGACGTTCAATGGCACCGGAGCAAACGTTGTTGGCCTTCAATCGCTCATGCACACCTGGGAGGCCGTGATTTGTGCGAGTACGGCGCACATCAACGTCGATGAAGGCGGTGCGCCAGAGAAATTACTCGGCTCCAAGATCATCGACCTGCCAACCCCTAACGGCAAGCTCACCCCAGGTCTCATCAACTCGGTTGAATGGCGCGAAGGTGATGTGCACCAGTCGCAACCGAGAGTAGTGCTAATCACCCAATCAACCGAATACGGTACTTGCTACTCGCCAGAAGAAATTCGAGCGATTGCCGATACCGCCCACGCGCGTGGCTTGGCCCTTTATTTGGACGGAGCCCGAATCGCTAACGCGGCGGCCAGTTTCAATGTGTCTTTGCGAGCAATGACAACCGATGCAGGTGTCGATGTCATGTCCTTCGGAGGTACCAAGAACGGAGCGATGTCGGCAGAAGCGGTGATTGTTTTGAACCCTGAACTCAATATCAGCGGCGATCTAGGTTTCATCCGCAAGCAATATATGCAACTCTCCAGCAAAATGCGCTTTACCTCTGCCCAATTCATCGCACTGCTTACCGATGAGCTCTGGCGGGAAAACGCTGAGCACGCCAACTCAATGGCACAGCGCCTAGCCGCCGGCGTCAAGGAAATCCCAGGTGTAACCATCACCCAGCCCACCCAAGCAAACGCGGTCTTCGCCCAGTTGCCCCCCGCGGCCATCCCCCGCCTCCAGGCACATACCCCGTTTTATGTCTGGAACGAGGCGCGAAGTGAAGTCCGCTGGGTCTGCTCATGGGACACCACGGAAACAGATATCGATGCATTCACTGCTGCGCTTAAGTCTGAGCTGAATTAGGCGCGAGCGACCCCATCTGCGCGTGCTGCTGCTGCCACCGCGGCAGCAACTTCCCGGCCCACTCGCGGGTCAAAGACGCTTGGGATAATCATTAGAGGTGATAAATCCTCGCCCACGACAGCAGCGATGGCATTAGCGGCTGCTAGCCGCATCGCCGGAGTTATACATGAGGCGCGCACATCCAAGGCCCCACGAAAAATCCCAGGGAATGCGAGCACGTTGTTAATTTGATTCGGGAAATCACTCCGCCCGGTGGCAACAACCACCGCATGTTTGCCCGCCAGCTCGGGGTGGATTTCGGGATCCGGATTAGCCAGCGCAAAGATAATTTCACCTGGTGCCATCGCGGCTACGATTTCGGCTGGCACCTTTCCCGATGAAAGTCCGATGTAGACATCTGCGCCTCTAATGGCCTCCGCGATTGGCCCTTCAATACCGGCGCGATTGGTGCGTGACGCCAGATCGGCTTTGACCGATGTTAGATCGCTTCGGGTGGTGGTAACTATGCCCTTTGAATCGGCCACTGCGATATCCCCGATACCAGCATCAAGGAGCATGTTGGTGACCGCGACACCCGCAGCACCTGCGCCTGAAACCACCACGCGCAAATCGGTAACGTTACGGCCGGTAACCTTTGCCGCATTTAGCAGCGCGGCTAGTACCACGATCGCGGTGCCGTGTTGATCATCATGGAAAATTGGGATATCGAGGAGTTGCTGCAGGCGCTGTTCGATTTCAAAGCAGCGGGGAGCCGAGATATCCTCGAGATTAACGCCGCCAAAAGCCGGCGCTATTCGCACGACAGTCTCGATAATTTCTTCAACATCTTTAGTATCGAGGCAGATCGGCACAGCGTTCACCCCACCGAAATCCTTGAAAAGCAGCGCCTTGCCCTCCATAACTGGCAGGGCGCCAATCGGGCCGATATCACCTAGACCAAGTACGGCGGTGCCATCGGTGACGACGAGGACGGTATTGCCCTTCCAGGTGTAGCGGAATGCCAATTCTGGGTCTTCAGCAAGTGCTTGCGAAACCCGAGCTACCCCCGGGGTGTACGCCAAAGAAAGACCTTCGCGATCGCGCACTTCGACACTCGGACACACTTCAATTTTTCCGCCTTCATGTAAGGCAAAGACGGGATCGTTGGGGTCTGGGGTATTCACCGATGAATCCTTTGTCAGCAGGGGCATCCTTAAGAACGCAGATTTTTCGAACGCAAGAGGGGCGGCCAAGGGTGGTTGCCGCTTAGGTTAGTGCTGCCGATTCGGTGTACGCATTGTGTCACATGCGCCGGCGAAGTGGGTAATAGCGAAATGTGACGCGCCCCGCCATCGCGGAGCCGGCAACCGGGCCAAATGACCGGCTGTCATCTGAACTGTGCGGGTTATCGCCTTGAACCCACCACCACCCCGGCTCCGGGGAGTAAATCAGCCGCTTAACGATAAGTAGCTCAGGACGCTGAGGGTGCCTGAGCAGAACCACCTGCCCCATGCGCAGTCGCTTGGTCCGCCAAACCACCCAGTAATCACCGGTTTGCATGGCGGGCTCCATGGACGGCCCGATGACCCTCACGGTGGTGAACACCGCCCCATCCTGCCCCCTGCCGAACTTTCGGCACCGCAGTAGGCTCAGGGGACTCAACTTCTGGAAAGGGAAACTATGTTGAACCTCACCCATGCCCGACGCATCTTTGCTCCGCGAAACATGGCCTACGCACATTGCGACCTACCGTGCGGTATTTACGATCCAGCCCAGGCTCGCCTTGAAGCCGAATCAGTAAAAGCCTGCATGACCAAGTACCACGCCTCCGATGATGCTGATTTCAAGGCTCGCGCGATCACGATCAAAGAAGATCGCTCGAATCTGGTCAAGGAGCACCTCTGGGTCCTTTGGACCGACTACTTCAAGGCACCGCACTTCGAGAAGTACCCGCAGCTCAATGAACTCTTCAACCAAGCGACGAAATTGGCCGGCGCCGGTGGCACCAAGGGCACCGTCGACGTTGCGGTCGCCGATGACCTCCTGGGCAAAATCGATGAAATCGCCGCGATCTTCTGGGAGACGAAGGCCGCATAACGATGTTGCCTGGGTGCATCCGTCCGGTTCAACCAGGCGATATTGATGAAGTACTCGAGATGGTCCGCGAGCTTGCCGAATACGAGCAAGCCGCGGACCAACTCATTGCCACCGCCCAGCTGTACCAGCGAATCTTCTTCGGTGCGAACCCAGCGGTCTTTGCCTTAGTTATCGAACACCCCGGCCCTGGGAATCAACTTGCCGGATTTGCCATTTACTTCCGCAATTTCTCAACATGGCTCGGCAAGTACGGTCTTTACCTCGAGGATCTCTACGTGCGGCCCCAATACCGCGGCCACGGTTATGGCAAATTACTGCTCGCTCACCTCGCCAAAGAATGCCTGGAAAATGACTATGGGCGCCTGGAATGGTGGGTGCTGGACTGGAATGACCCCGCGCTCGGCTTCTACCGCAGCCTCGGCGCTGAATCGATGGCCGATTGGACGGTGCAACGAATCACCGGCAACGACCTCGTGAATCTGGCAGGCTACGGGAGTGAACCCTAATAATTTCGGCCCGCTACCCCAGCCCGGTGATGTCACCTTAAGTTTTCGAGCCATTACGGCAAATGTCGCTTTGGCCCGAACCATGGCAGCGGCATTAGCCGCACGCACGCACCTGACAATTGACCAAATTGAAGATGTTCGACTAGCAATTGATGAAGCCGTATCGCAATTGATCAACGACTGCGATGAGCAAACCCACATACATTGTGATTTCACCGAAACAGCCGGCACCTTGTTGATCCGAGTGGGTGCAAATACTCGAACTGGTTTACCTCCGGCCACCGACACATTTAGTTGGCTGGTCCTGGCCGCTTTGGTTGACGAAGTTACCGCCGGAGCCGACAACGGGATTGTTAAACTAGAACTTCGCATTAAGCGCCCGGCATCGGTAACGGTTTAGCAATCCACCATGCCCGAAGCCCCCGTAGTAGCTGCCGTATCCGGACGATGGAGTGCGGCCAAGCGCGACCATGCCCGCGAATTGTTCATTGAAATTGCCGACCTGCCGATAGCTGACCCAAAACACAAAATCATCCGTGATGAACTAATCGAGATGCACATGCCGCTCGTCGAACACCTAGCTCGTCGATATCGTGATCGCGGCGAATCCCAAGAAGACCTAGTGCAAGTTGGCATGGTTGGATTGATTAAAGCTGTCGATCGGTTTGAGGTAGCACGCGGGCTGGAGTTCAGCACTTTCGCGACCCCAACGATTCTCGGTGAGATCAAGCGACATTTTCGCGATCATGCCTGGGCGGTTCATATTCCCCGCCGACTTCAGGAACGAAATGTTGAAATCAACAAGGCGATTGACTCCCTCACCCGTGAACTACATCGACCACCCACTATCGCTGAGCTCGCCAAGCGCAGCGAGCTGAGCGATGCCGAGGTAATGGAAGCTATGGACGCCGGTCGTGCTTACACCGCAACGTCCATTGACGCTGCTTCAGAGTCGCATGCCGACGGGGACAGTCCATACGACCGTATTGGCGGTGACGATCTAGCCCTCGAGGCATTCGAATTACGCGAATCCTTCCGCCCGCTGCTCGCCGCACTGCCAGAACGCGAACGCCAAATAATCATGCTCAGGTTCTTCAAGAACCAATCACAGAGCCAAATTGCCGAGCAACTCGGCATATCACAGATGCATGTGTCGCGGTTACTCGCGACTGCGCTTGCCCAAATCCGCGAAGGCATGCGCGATAACTAGTCAGTTTGTGAGTTTCTTACGCGAATTGCTCGACCAACTTGTGGTGTTAAAGCTAGCACCCCGCCGACTAAGGCACAGATCAACACTGACACACCCACCGCGCGACCTGGCCCTGACGAATCTTGGGCGAGCGGGAAAGCCACAAGGAGTGCAATCAACTGTGCCAGCACAAATGGCGATCGGCTCCAGCGCTGCCCTTGCAGCCAACCCCGGGCAATCAGTAGCAGGCCAATCCCGAAAACCATAAAAATCAGAATCTGGATGAACAGCGCTGGCCCATTGGAGACTTCAGCCGGCCCGGTCGTGCCAAAGCGGATCGCCTGTATTACGTCATAGCACGCGTACCCGATAAGTGCTAACCCTTCGGCCCCCGAAATCGCGGCGAGGGCAATAAGTTCGCGCCCTGGCGTGACACCATTCATGGGTGAGAGCCTAGGGTGCTGGCTTATTGGTGCCACCGGGTGCCGCGATTAGAGTTACCGCGTGCGCGGGCTATTAGTGGTTAACCCAAAGGCGACCACGACCTCACCTCGAGTGACCGATGTGCTGATTCACGCCCTCGCCGATGAACTTGATCTGGATGTGACTGTCACCAATCACCGCGGACATGGGTTCACCCTAGGCGCGCAAGCCCGCACTCAAGAGCTCGACGTGGTGCTCACCCTTGGCGGTGATGGGGTAATTAACGAAGTAGTCAACGGCATGTTGATTGACGGGCCGGGGCCAAAAGTCCCGATGCTGGCCACCGTGCCAGGTGGCAGTGGAAATGTGTTCGCGCGATCGCTGGGTCTCCCGAATGATCCGGTTGAAGCCACCGGGCAGTTACTTGATGCACTTCGTGAAAAACGTTTTCGAACGATTGGGCTCGGCACGGTGGCCGGCCTAACCAACACCGACACGGTTGATCCGCAGCCGATACGCTGGTTCACCGCAAATGCTGGCCTTGGTTTGGACGCGGAGATTATTTCGGCTATGGAAAACCAACGCCGCACAGGCGAGACCGCCAGCCCAACCCGTTACCTACGCACCGCCCTGCATTCATTTTTCCTGCGTACCGATCGAAAGCACCCAGCACTTAGTCTCCACCGCTCCGGTGCCAACCCGGTCACCGGTGTCTTCATGGCGGTAGTTCAAAACACTTCACCGTGGACTTATTTCGGAGCCTGGCCCATTGACCCGTGCCCACAAGCCTCCTTCGAAACCGGCCTGGATGTCTTCGCCCTGCGCGCCATGCGGGTGGCGGCCGCGATGCGGGCGACCAGGCGCATGGTGATGAGCTCCCGGGCGGGTTCAAGTCGCAAGGCCATGGTCGTATGGCACGACCAAAGCCAGTTTTCAATCACCGCTAATCGACCCACCCCGATACAGATCGACGGTGAGGCCGCCGGGCTGGTTACCGAAGTGAGCTTCGCCTCGGTACCCGGCGCCCTTCGGGCCATGGTTTAGCGAGTGAGCCCCCGCCGGCCGAGGATGCGCGACATTTACGACATAACGGGCGCAAAGTGATAAACCTGACAGCATGATTCGCTGAATATCGGCCTTTCGCCTTGCTGAGTCGCGGCTGGTCTGAGACCCTATAGGCGTCATTTGTTTTTAGGTGGCGGCGACCTTCCCCCGGGGGAAATCAGGCGAACCCTGAACCCTTCCCACGACACGCCGGCACGTGAAAGCAATCACGAGTTTCGGTAACCCCGAAGCCGACCATTTTGGAGTGAGTGCTCATGGATTGGCGTCACGAGTCCGCCTGCCGTGACGAAGACCCGGAATTGTTCTTCCCGATCGGCAATACCGGACCAGCTTTGGTCCAGATCGAAGAAGCCAAACTGGTCTGTCGTCGCTGCAGCGTCGTTGACGAATGTCTGCGGTGGGCGCTCGAGACCGGCCAGGATGCCGGCGTGTGGGGCGGACTCAGTGAAGACGAGCGCCGTGCACTGAAACGCCGCAATGCCAGGTTGCGGGCTCGCTCGAACGTCTAGAGCACAATCTGCGGGATTTCGATGCAGGCCATCGCGCCCACGGTTTCGCCATTACAGATCAGGAACCTGCCGCGTAGTTCACCGGTAGCCAGCGACTCAACGATTTGCAGGCCAAGGCCGGCATCATAATCTGCGAACCCACTTGGCGAACCGATACCGTCGTCACGAACCACAACTTTCACCTGGCCACCCCCTTGCGCGAGTTCGACGGTG
>JBAXHK010000068.1:0-7133 GCA_037138935.1 Actinomycetes bacterium | reverse complement strand
GAGCGGCGTGCACTCAAGCGCCGCAATGCCCGGTTGCGGGCGCGCTCGAACGTCTAGAGCACAATTGGCGGGATTTCGATACAGGCCATCGCGCCACCATTTTCGTCATTGCACATAAAGAACTTGCCACGCAGTTCACCGGTAGCCAAGGACTCGACGATTTGGAGCCCGAGCCCGGTGGCAGCAACTTCGAAGTCATCGGGCAGGCCGGTTCCGTCATCGCGAACCACCACGCGAACTTGGCCTTCGCTCTGGGCAAGTTCGACGGTGATCGCAGTCGCGCGCGCATGTTCTACGGCATTTTGTAATAACTCCGAGACGCTCATGGCCAGTGGTGTTGCCTGTTCGCTCGGCAGCGCCCCACAACTACCAAGGCGGCTTATCAAAGGCACTTGAGCGGAATATGCCGGTGCCAATTCAACCATCAGCCCAATAATTCGATCAATGATCTCGTCAAAAGCGACGGTTTCGCCAGAATCGCGGGACAATATCTCATGGACCACGGCAATGGCACCAACCCGAAGTTCGGCCTCACCTAAAGCAGCTTTGGTCTCGTCGCTAGCTGCGCGACGGCCCTGTAACCGCAACAATGCCGCGACGGTTTGCAAATTGTTCTTGACGCGGTGGTGAATCTCTCGAATGGTGGCATCCTTTGAGACCAGTGCGCGCTCCCGCCCGCGAATTTCGGTTACATCGCGCATCAGCACCAAATTTGCGTACATCAGACCCCCAGCTTGCAGCGGAATGCCTTGTATTAAAACCGTGGCAACATTGTTTTCAATATCGGCGCGACCTGCCGCTTGCCCACTGGCTATTCTCATCAAGGATTCATCCATCGGAGTGGGGCGCCGAGAGAGATGCGCCAGCATCGGCTTTAGTTCCTTCCCCTCGACGTCGGTTGCCAGACCTAGGCGGTGCAGTGCGCTAACGGCATTTGGGCTCGCATAGGTGATGATCCCATTTTCATCCAGTCGGATCAGGCCATCTCCAACCCGAGGTGAATCGGCGGACTCGTCGATTACCGTGGGCGCCGGAAAGGTGCCGTCGACAAGCATGCGCAACAGATCATCAGCTGTCTGCAAATAGATCTCTTCGAGTTTGCCCGCAACACGCGGCTGTTCCGATGAGTGCCGAGCCACGACTGCTATTACCCGCTCACCAAAGTGCACGGGATAGGCGTGGTCAACATTGCGCCCGTATGCCAGTGCCTGATCGATATCTGGATAGCGTCCACGCGGAGCGAAATCCCCGATGACATCATCCGGAACGCGCGTCGGAGCCGTGGTCGGGCGCACCTGCGCCACCGCGACCAACCCGCCTTCGTTCCAGGTGGGTAGCCAGAGCACGAGGTCACTTAATGCCAGATCCGCAAGAAGTGGCCACTCGCCCACGATCGCATGGATACGAGCTATCTCAGCGGCAGTTAAGTCGGTGCGCTCGCTGGCGAGCTTCGTCACCGTCGACATGCCCGCAGTGTATGACCTCCCCCTTGCCTTCCCGTTGGCCTTCCCCTTGGGTACGGTTCGACAGTGAACGGGCACGGGGGCACCCACGCGGTTAACGCGGCGCTGGCCAATGGGGTTACCCACCTATTTACGCTCAGTGGTGCACACGTGTTCCCGGTGTACGACGCCGCGGTGGGCGGTAAAGAGTCGGTAGTTGCCGCAGGCAATGCACGTAGCGCCGAACGCGGTGGCCCGCTGTGCCTAATCGACGTGCGCCATGAGCAAACCGCGGTCTTTGCCGCCGAGGCCATGGGTAAGTTAACGCGTACCCAAGGATTTGCCGCACTCACCGCGGGCCCTGGTGTCACCAACGGGATCAGCGCAATCACTGGCGCCTACTTCAACGGATCGCCGCTCGTGGTGCTGGGTGGGCGGGCGCCCGACACCCGCTGGGGCACCGGTGCACTACAAGAACTCAATCAGCCGCCTATGGTGGCAAACGTAACCAAGCTAGCAACTACGATACATAGCCCTGAACTTATTCGATCTGGCCTGCAGGAAGCATTCGAGTTAGCGCGAGCACCGCACCGCGGTCCAGTTTTTGTAGACGTCCCCATGGACATCTTGTTCAGTTGGGCTGAGGTGCCGGATCTAGTGCCCACTACCCCGAGCCGAGCCGAACCCGACCCCGACATAATCAAGGACACCGCAATTCGCATCAGTGCCTCTCGACATCCCGTCGTAATTATCGGCGGCGATGTCTGGCAGGGCGCAGCCGTTGAGCAGGCTCAAGAGTTCATCCGCGGTTTGGGCTTACCTACCATCACCAACGGCATGGGACGCGGCATCTTGCCACCATCGGACCCCCATTTGGTAACGCGGGCACGATCCCACGCATTCAGCAATTGCGACTTGGTAATCGTCATTGGCACGCCACTTGACTTTCGACTCGGCTATGGGCAATTCGGCGACCCGCCTGCTGACATAGTGCACCTGGTAGATGCAAAATCACAGGTGTCATCCCACGCCCCCAACGCCGTGACAATCGTTGGCGACCTAGGGCTCGCGATGGATTCCCTGCGTGCGGCGGCCACCCCACCTGATGTCGGCCAGTGGCGCGCGCAACTGCGCGACCTTTCACTTGCGGCAATCACTCGCGATGACGAATTGTTTCAAAACAACAATTCACCAATTCACCCGGCTCGAATATACGGCGACCTGCTGCCGCGACTAACTCCGGACAGCATCATTATCGGTGACGGTGGCGACTTCGTTTCGTTCGCGGGCAAATACATCGAACCTGCCCAGCCAGGGCGGTGGCTGGATCCAGGTCCATACGGATGCCTCGGCACCGGGCCTGGTTACGCGATGGCCGCACGGCTCGCCAACCCATCCGCACCGGTCTTCTTGTTGATGGGCGATGGAGCGGCCGGCTTCTCGATCATGGATCTGGAGTCTTTGGTGCGCCACCAATTACCGGTTGTCATCGTGATTGGAAATAATCAAGGATGGGCCTTGGAGAAGAACCCGATGCGGTTTCTCTACGGGTATGACGTAATTGCTGATCTTCCTGCAACGAGGTACGACACCATCATGCAGACATCGGGCGGCGGCGGGGAACTCGTCAATAATCCACACGATATTGGCCCCGCACTTGATCGGGCCATGAACTCCAACCTGCCATATGTGGTTAACATCATGACCGACCCGGAGGCAACCTATCCGCGCAGTACCACCGGGATATAGAGGCAGTTACCAAAAATGCAGTCGCGATAACGGCACCCTCGATACCGGTTCGCCGGCCAAATCCGCACCGCGCCACCGCACCGAGCTGCCATCGGACTTGACTTCTACTTCGCCGAGCTCACCATGCCTTATCAGCCCACTTGACCTAATGGTGCGGCAACCGGTTACCGCTACGGCCCGGCGTGCGGTAGGAGCCGGCCCCACCGCGAGCGCCTGCGAGTTCGAAAGTAAGAATGATAGGTCCGCCGGCGTGGCACCTAATGCCCCGAACTGCTCCGCAAGAACCAGTGGCTCAGCGGTATCGACGCTGGCATTTGGATCACCCACCGCCCCCCAGGCCGGAAATCCTGCTTTGAGAATCAAAGTTGGTTTCGCGGCGAATGCCGTTGGCTTCCAGAGCACAATATCGGCGAGTAGGCCGGGTGCAATGCTTCCCACCTCGTGGGAAATTCCGTGGGCCAGAGCCGGATTAATAGTTATTTTCGCAAGGTATCGAAGAATCCGCTCGTTATCGTCAAGGCGTTCGTCCCTACCAGCGTTCATCACCCCGGCCATCGCAAAGGTGCGCCACCACGTCTCGCCGGCCCGGCCCATCCCTTGTGCATCAGATGACGTCATCGCGATAACACCTAGGTCATGTAGGTGATTCTCAGCAGCCATAGTTACCCGGCGCACGCGCGCCGACGCAATACGAACATCTTGATCATCGCCATGATCAAGGTTGTGCACGAGCATCAACATGTCAAGATGCTCAGCTAAGGCATTTACTCCGTACGGCAAGGTCGGGTTCGTTGAAGAAGTCAATATATTGTCGCGGCCGGCAAGTGTTAACACATCTGGAGCATGGCCGCCCCCGCAGCCTTCCACATGGAAGGCGTGAATCACCCGACCGGAAATTACCGCAATTGTGTCAGCGACCGAGAGCGTCTCGTTCAAGCCGTCGGTATGGAGCGCCACTTGAATATCTGCCTCATCGGCGCAGTGCAGAGCAGTATCGATAGTGCGCAAGGTGGCACCGGTATCCTCATGAACTTTCAAACCGCACACATGGGCCAGTACGGCTTCATCCAAGGTCGCGCGCACCGATGATGAAGCGCGACCCAATAGTCCGATATTGAGCGCAAATGCATCCATGGCCCGCATCGCTCGCCCTAAAACCCAGGGCGAACTCACCCCAACCCCCCACATCGGACCCGCCTCTTGGGCGATAACTGTCGTAACCCCGGAGGAGATTTCGGCATCAAGGACCCGGGGGCTCAGGGTATGCACGTGGGTGTCGATACCACCCGGCGTAGCGATCAAGCCGTCGCCGGGGATGATTACCGTGCCAGAACCCACGACTATGTCGACTCCATCGGCCACATTGGGGTTTCCGGCTTTGCCAACCGCCGATATTCGCCCCGATCTAATGCCAATACTGGCTACTCGGACCCCACCCACGGCATCCAAAACAATTACATTAGTGACAACCACATCACATGACTCAGCCGTCGTTACCGGATGTAAGCCAATGCCATCGCGCCCGGTGTTACCGAAGCCCACCTGGAACTCGTCACCACCATCATTGACCCTTTCAGGTATTCGAAGTCGCAATCCAGTATCACCAAGTTGCAAGATGTCTCCGGCGGCATATCCATAGCCGCTCACCGATTTCGTCCCATCAGATTTTCGACAGCTACTTCGGCGCCTGCAATTAATCCAACAGGATCACCATCAACTATGTCTAGGTAGCCGCATGCGCGCAGTAGCACGAGGGCGCGCTCGCGAAGCGCCGCATCATCTAATGACCCATCTATGACTCCGGTGTTGCCCACCATGACGCGGTCTCCGGCGATAGCCCGCATCGGTAGCTCAACTCGATCATTTGGACTCAACCAGACCACCGAACCTGTTTCGGTAGCCAGCTGGTTACCGTATGCAGCGGCGCGGTCAAGGCGCAGCCGCGGATTAACCTCAGCCAAATGGATATGCGAGGTGATCCCAATTGGTGTCGAACCCTCATTAACTATCGTGATGAACTTTCCCTCATGCACCTCTTGCGGTTCAACCGCATCTTCGGTCGCTAGCCCAAATGGATTACGGACTATCACCAACCGCGTACCATCATCGAATCTTGCTTCAACGCGTACTTCGGTAACTACGGTGATTACCTCAGGCATTACTGCATCGACATCTAGGATTTCACCTGCGGCGGCACGGGCCTGTGGAAGTGAGAGGCCGTCACGGGCAAATTCGCAGACTGCGTTGGCGATTATCGCGGTGGCTTCAGGAACATTGAGTCGTAAACCCCTCGCGCGGCGCTGCTCGGCCAATTGCGATTGAGTAAATAGCAGCAACCGGTCCGACTCCCCCGGGGTCAGCGCCATTCAGGGCCTCCTTTCATTGCCAGACGCGCCGGCCGTGCGCCCAAGTGCCGAGCACCGCGATATTTTCTATCTCCATCGGGTCTACCGACCGTGGATCGGTTTCGAGCCAGACGAGATCGGCCCGTGCACCTGGTCGAATTACCCCCGCACTATCGTCGCCAGCTTGAAACGCAACACCGGACGTGTAGGCAAGAAGTGCTTCTTCAACAGTTATGCATTCTTGCGGCATCCAAGAAGGGCCAGTTGCAGTCATCTTTCGGGTGACCGCCACTTGAATCCCTGCGAGTGGCGAGTAAGTCGTCACAGGCCAATCACTACCAAAGGAGATGGGAGCGCCACTTCTTAAAATCGTGCCGATTAGGTATTGACGATTTGTTCGCTCCTCACCCAATTTGGGTTCGGTTAATTCGGACTGCCAAGAATCAAACTTCGCCCAATATGGCTCAAAGTTTGCAATAACACCAAGTTCGGCAAACCGGCCAATATCTGCTTCATCAACCAATTGGGTGTGCGCGATGACCGGGCGACGATCACGCGCACCGTTGACCAAGCTGGCGTGCTCAATCGCATCAAGGGCCATTCGAGCCGCGCCATCACCGATCGCATGGATATGTGTTTGAAATCCAAGGGCATCAATTGCTGCCACGGCGCTCTTGAGTTCTTCGGGCTGCCAATTTGGTAGACCCTTAGAATGGGGGCAGTCGCAATACGGTTCAAGCAGCGCTCCGGTTGCTGACTCGATAACCCCGTCGGCAAAGAACTTTATGGTGTTCGCAACAAGTCTTGGCGAGCCAGCTTCCTCAACCCGGGTTCGGGCGGCGACAAACTCTTCAATCTGCTGGCGCCAATTATTTGAATCCGCCCAAAGGGCCATCGCGACTTTGCAGGTAACCAGCCCGCGACGGTCGGCTTCGATCCAAGTATTAACATCGGTGGCTTCCACCCAAGCATCTTGGACCCAGGTCAGGCCGGCGGATGCAAAGCATTCGTTGGCGTGGGCGATAGCGCTCATGCGGGTCTCTAGTTCGACCGGGGGCAGTAGCGCGAACACCGGACGCCAAGCACCCCACTCTCGCAAGGTACCGGTTGGCTCCCCGGCGGCATCCAGCACAATTTCGCCGTCATGCGGCTGCACCAGGTCGCGCGTGTAGCCAGCCCGACGTAAAGCTTCAGAGTTGACCCAAACAGTGTGGTAATCCGTGGCGCGCAACACGACCGGGCGATCTGGAACCACCGCATCAAGCCAGGCGGCCAGAAAGACACCATCAGGTGCCAAAGTGTGATCGAAACCCTCGCCACGAATCCACTCAGCGTCGGGGCGCGCAGCCGCCCACTCGGCAACTGCAAGTGCAATCTCATCAGCGCTCGCTAGGTCGCGTACCGGTGCAAATTGCTGCTCAAGGCCGCCGAAGACCGGATGCACGTGGCCATCACCAAAGCCGTAGCAAATGAACCCACCCGCCGCGTCAATCACCACGTCAGCCGGCAGCCGTTTTGCGGTGGCTCCGATGGCTAAAATGCTCCCCTCGTCGATAGGACAGCATCGGTTACCGAAATATTAACACCGGGTTAGCCC
>JBAXHK010000067.1:0-7191 GCA_037138935.1 Actinomycetes bacterium | reverse complement strand
GGGTGCGGTCACGCACCTCGGCAGGCGTCGGGCACACTTGGGTCTCGTGACAACCACATTGGCGATTGACTGCGGGGGCGGCGGAATCAAGGGTTCGGTCCTTGATGAGTCGGGCACCATGCGGGCCCAACCGATCCGGGTGCAAACCCCCTATCCCTTGTCAACCGCCCTCTTTGTGCAGACTTTGGTTGATCTTGCTGCAGCCTTGCCCACGGCCGATCGGGCCACGGTCGGCCGGCCGGGGATGATCCGCCACGGGGTGGTGGTCACCACGCCCCACTACGTCACGCGCTCGGGCCCCCGCACTCGGGTAATGCCGGAGCTAGTTTTGGAGTGGGAGGGCTTTGACGCCAAAGCGGCATTGACCGAGGCTTTCGGTTGCCCCACCATCGTGTTAAACGACGCAGAGGTGCATGGCGCCGGAGTAGTGGCCGGGCAAGGACTCGAAGTGGTGCTGACATTAGGCACCGGTTTGGGTTCAGCCGTTTATGACGGTGGCCGCCTGGCACCGCACCTTGAGTTATCGCAGGCTCCGGTGCGCTGGGGTTTGTCATATGACACCTACATCGGTGAGCATGAGCGCCGACGACTAGGTGATGCGCTTTGGTCGCGGCGCATCGGACGCATGATCGAAGGGCTGCGGCCGGTGTTCATGTGGGATCGGCTCTATTTAGGTGGCGGCAATAGCCGGCACATCACGCCCGTGATTCTCAATCGCATCGGAGATGACGTTGTGATCGTGCCCAACGCCGCAGCCCTTGTTGGCGGTGCACGTGCTTGGCTAATACAGACCGAATCGTGACAACTAGCTTCGCTCCCAAACCACGTCACGTCGATGCTATTGGTATCGGCATGTATTTACTCGCCGCTTTTTTGTTTGCACTAAATGGATCTATTTCCAAACTTGCCATGGGTGCCGGTCTCGACCCAGCACACCTCACGCAACTTCGAAACAGTGGCTCCATGGTCGTGCTGGTGATTTTCGTGCTGCTGACTAATCGGGGTGGCTTTCGCATCCAGCGCGGTGAGCTTCCATTCCTGCTGGCGTACGGGGTCATTGCATTTGTCTTGGTGCAGTTTCTGTATTTCTTCACCGTGTCGCGGCTCCCACTTGGGCTCGGCACGCTGCTCGCGTTCTTGGCTCCGGTGGTGGTAGCGCTCTGGGTGCGATTCGGCAAGAAGCAGCCGGTCAGCAACCGGCTTTGGCTAGCTATTGTGCTCATCCTGATCGGGCTAGGGCTGGTTTCGCAAGTCTGGCTAGGCCTTCGTTTCGACATTCTTGGCGTGCTCGCCGGCTTCGCCCTGGCCTTGGCTCTCGCGCTCTACTGGCTACTCGGTGAGGCCGGTCAAGAACGACGCGATGGGGTCTCATTGACAATGTGGGGCTTCATTTTTGCCTCGGCAACGTGGGCCATCTTGCAACCTTGGTGGAATTTCCCATTTTCAGTTCTAGTTGAAATGTCAATACCTGAAACTACAACTTTCCCGGCTCTGCCCATCTGGGGAATCATGCTTTGGGGAGTAATTCTCGGTACCGTGATCCCGTTCCTTTTGGTCCTGGGTTCACTGCGCCGCATCGGAGCGCAACGGGCCGGCATTGTCGCAACTACCGAACCACTTTGGGCTGGCTTGATCGCTATTTACGTACTCGGTGAAATACTCACTTGGGTACAAGCACTGGGTGGTTGCGTCGTCATTGCTGGAGTTGTACTCGCTGAAACTTCGCGTCGAGTTAGCGCTAAAGAGGAGGCGGGATCTCTCCCGAGCCCCGTGTAATTAATTCAGACGGCACCACCGTCGTTGTTGCCTGGCGCGCTGCATCGGCCAGGCGCGCGAAGAGTGCTTCCGCGGCTAGGCGCCCAATGCGCCTGGGGTCTTGAGCAACGACACTCACGCCCGGGTTTAACACATCGGCAAGTTCGAAATCATCAAACCCTATTTGCGCAACTTCTTTCTCAAGGCCCAATGCCCGCAGGGCGCGGACAGCACCCATGCTGATCAAGTTCTGCGCGGTGAATAGCGCGGTCGGTGGCTGCGCACCTTGTAAGAGTCCGGTGATACTTATTTCAGCCTGTTCGACTGTCCGAATATCGCGCACCACATAATTGGCCGGTACCTTGACCTGTGCGGCCATCATCGCATCGAGAAAACCGTCATATCGATCTTCTGCTGTCGGCAGCGCTGACACGCCACCGACGAATGCAATACGTCGATGGCCGTGTGCTATCAGCTGCTGCACCGCATTTTGGGTTGCTGCTCGGTTGTCGGTGACCACGACGTCGCCTTCAACACCGCGCGGCGCACGATCCACGAAGGCCATCACCAGGCCCGAGCGCATTTCATTGGCCAGGTAACCCTGTTCGAGGGCTGTTGGCGCGAGGATGAGACCGTCAACTCGTCGCGAAGAAAATGCTTCGACAATTTGCTGCTCTTGGCTTTGATCTTCGTCAAGGCTGGCCGCGAAGACCGCAACCCCACGTTGCACCGCAACTTCTTCGACGCCTCGCAGAATAGACGCGAAGAACGGGTTAGAGACATCCTCAAGAACCAGCCCGATAGTCGCGGTGCGCTGCCCGGACCGCCGCAGATTTGCCGCAGTTAGATTTGGGCGAAAGTCCAGTTGCGCCGCGGCCCGCTCCACCCGGATGACAAGTGCCGCCGAGACCCCGGGCTCACGATTAATCACCCGGGAGACGGTCTTTAGGCTGACCCCCGCCAGTGCCGCGACCTCGCGCATGGTGGGGCGCGGCCGGTGCCCACTGGGCCCCTGAGCTGGTGAAATGGGGCTAGATAACGTTGTCATTACGAAAACGGAGTATTGCATATTTCGAGTTGACAAGGAAGGGGAGGGGCATTAGAACTAGCAGACAACGTTGTCACCTAAATTGTTGGCGACTTGATAAGAGGCACTTGAACACGGCCCGGTTTAGGGATTTACCGGTGACTAACCTTCGGTGAAGATGCCATAACGGTTAGGCACCAGTACGGTTCCAATACCTAGCGGAAGCCAAATTTGACCGCTAAAAAAGGGACGTGGCTAAGTGTCACATCCACCTCCATCCCCCTTCGAAGGGAAAAAAATGACTAACCGCATCACACGCGGACGAACGTTTGCGGCAATCGCTGCCGTAGGCACCCTCTCGGTGATCTTGGCCGCCTGCAGTTCGGGCACCACGGCAACCACAGAGCCAGCTGCACCAGCAGCTTCCGAAGCCGCAGCACCAGCTGCGACTGAAGCAGCAGCACCAGCTGCGACTGAAGCAGCAGCACCAGCAGCAACCGTAGCTGTCTCGCTCATCACCAAGGACAGCACTAACCCGTTCTTCGTCGCCATGCAAGAAGGCGCCAAGGCGGCGGCGGAAAAAGCCGGTGTCGAGCTAACAGTCGGATCCGGCCAGCAAGAGGGCGACGATGCAGGCCAGATCGCCCTTATCGAAAACGCCATCGCCCAGGGCCAAGCCGGTATTCTCATTACGCCGATGTCGGTCAACGTCAACGAAGCCATCAAGAAGGCCCGCGACGCCGGCCTCTACGTGATTGCTCTTGACACCCCAACCGATCCACCGGACGTCGTTGACATCACTTTCGCAACGGACAACTGCCTCGCAGGTGAAGCAATTGGCCAGTGGACAGCAGGCAAGCTCAATGGCGCAAAGGCCATCATTGCTCGCCTCGTGATCTTCAGTGATCGCATGGTTTCGGTTGACTACTGCCGCGACAATGGCTTCCTGAAGGGCCTTGGCGTTGACATCGTTGACCCAACAATCATGGGTGACGAAGCCACCTCGGGCAAGTACACCACCGGTGCCGGTGGCGACTACGAAATCGTCTGTCTAGAAGCCACGGGCGCCAATGAAGAAGGCGGCCGTAAGGGCATGGAGACCTGCCTTTCAAAGAACCCAGACATCAACGTGGTCTACACGATCAACGAGCCGACAGCATTTGGTGCCGATGCGGCACTGAAGGCGGCCGGTAAGACGGTCGGCAAGGATGTCTACGTTGTCTCGGTTGACGGTGGTCTCGCAGGTGTTGAGGCTGTCAAGGCCGGCGGCATTCAGGCCACCTCGCAGCAGTACCCGCTGCGGATGGCATCACTTGGTGTTGAAGCCATCAAGGCAATCGCCGATGGTGGAGCACCCCCGGCGAACACGTCAGCAAATGGCCAGTTCTTCGACACCGGTGTGACCCTTTGCACCGAAGATCCTCAGGACACCGTTACCGCGGCTCCTCAGGAGAACGCGCAGTACTGCATCGACAACGCCTGGGGCTAAACCTCCTCGTCCGTGAAAGCGGATAAGCGTTGAAGCGGGGGGTAGCAATCTTTGGATTGCTACCCCCCGTTACGCAAATTGCCGATAATCTCTTGCCAAACACCGAAATCTGCTGCTTTTTGAAAATGGCCAGCTTGGAGGCACCGAGTTGAGTAATCCCACCGGCGGCACCATCGATCTCGCCGAGGAGTTTCGCGGTAATCGCACCCCGCTGCAGCGCATCCAAGTCACCTTGCACCGTTACCCGTACCTCAGCCCACTCGTCGTGCTCGTGGTCGCTTTGATCATCTTTTCGCTGATCAATCCGAGATTCATCCTGCCGGGCAACCTATCCTTCATCACCCAGCAGACCGTCGTCATCGGCACCTTGGCCATCGCCCAAACCCTGATCATCTTGACC
Organism: Actinomycetes bacterium; assembly: GCA_037138935.1. GTDB lineage: Bacteria > Actinomycetota > Actinomycetes > S36-B12 > S36-B12. The sequence goes on along the minus strand of JBAXHK010000067.1, from coordinate 2,520 downwards.
GCGGGTATCGACCTGTCGATCGGGGCGATCATGGTCTTTGGGCAGATGGTGATGGCTAATCTCGCGCTCACCGCCGCTTCAAATGCCGCCAACTTCGGGCTCCCCCCGTGGCTGGCGATCACCATAGGTATCTGTGCCTCTATTTTGGCGGGGGCGATAAATGGCTTCTTAATTGTGAAATTAAGTCTGCCGCCATTCATTGTCACCTTGGGCACCTTAAGTGTGTTCACCGCATTAACACTCATCTTGTTCAAGGCCCGCACCATCCAGGGGCCGGAAATGCCCGATCTGCTCAAGGTCATGGGTGTTGCAATCAAGATCGGGTCCTTCCAACTCATGGTCGGCGTCATCGTGATGCTCGTGCTGTTCGCGGTGTTCACTTATGTATTGCGCATGACCTCGTGGGGCACACATATCTATGCGGTTGGTGATGACCCACAAGCGGCCGAACTCTCTGGCATCTCGACCAAGCGGGTGCTTTTCAGCGTCTATGTGGTTGCCGGGTTCATCACCGGTATCGGTGCTTGGATCTATATCGGACGCACCGGTGCTGCCAGCCCAAATGCCGACCCCGGTATCAACCTTGACACCATCACCGCCGTCGTCATCGGCGGCACCTCGCTATTTGGTGGCCGGGGTACCTTGATCGGCTCACTGCTCGGCGCCTTCATCGTCGTTGTCGTCGAGAACGGATTAGCCCTAGCCGGCCTTGACCAGGCATACCGCGTCCTGGCAATCGGCGTCCTTGTCATCGCCGCTGTCGCCCTTGATCAATGGATTCGAAAGGTGCGCGCATGAGCACTCCCACCCTGGCCCTTGAACCTCTCCTGAGTTGCCGTGGCCTCGTAAAGTCCTTCGGTCACGTGATCGGCCTCAATGGCGCTGATCTAGATCTTTATCCTGGCGAAGTGCTCGCGGTAGTGGGCGATAACGGTGCCGGCAAGAGCACACTGATCAAGTGTGTAGCCGGTGCGCTAGTGCCCGATACCGGTGAAATAATCCTCAACGGGGAGCGCCGGGAATTCAAGCGCACCCAAGATGCCCGCCTACAGGGGATCGAGACCGTGTTCCAGACCCTTGCAGTTTCACCGGCACTTGATATCGCAAGTAATTTGTACCTCGGCCGCGAGCTGCGTAAGCCCGGGGTAATCGGGAAGGTATTTCGCATGCTCGACAAGAAGCGCATGCGCACTGAAGCCAGCCAGCACCTTCAAGACCTCGGCATCGGCACCGTCCAGAGCATCACGCAAACGGTCGAGACACTCTCGGGCGGGCAGCGCCAAGCCGTAGCGGTCGCGCGAGCAGCCGTATTCGGCAGCAAACTCATCATCCTCGACGAACCCACCGCAGCCCTTGGGGTTCGCGAATCCGCACGAGTACTGCAATTGATCAAGGACCTCCGCGACCGCGGCATGCCGGTCATTTTGATCAGCCATAACCTGCCCCAGGTCTTCGAGGTGGCCGATCGCATCCACGTGCAGCGCCTCGGGCGACGCGCAGCAGTCGTCACTCCGCAAACTCACACCATGAACGATGTAGTGGCCATCATGACCGGTGCGATGACGGTCGACGAAAAGGATCAAGCCCTCGGGCCGGTGCGGTCAATTAACTAGCCTCTGCCCCGGGGGCTGTTGACCGCCCGGTTAATTCTGTGCATACTTGTGTACATGTCTAAGTACATGGCGCTGGCGCTTGTTCGGCAGGACCTATCTGGGATCGTTGAGGAAGTATCAAGCACACATGAACGTGTAGTTGTTACCCGGCATGGAGAGCCGGCAGCGGTTCTCTTATCTATTGATGATCTGGAGGCTCTTGAAGAGACTCTAGAAATTCTTGCGGATGCCGCGCTGGTTGCAGCGATTCAGAAGTCGTTAAAGGCGACGAAGCGCTATACCATGACACAGGCGCGTGCACGTCTCAGTAAACGACCGCCCGCGTGAAATATGAAGTAAATTTCACCGGTGGTGCGCTGCGAGATCTAGAAGCACTTCCCTCGGCTATCGCGTGGGCCGTCCTTGCTTTCTGCGATGGTCCACTTGCCGAAAATCCCAAACGCGTTGGCAAAGCGCTACGCAATCAACTCACCGGCCTTCACTCAGCCCGACGCGGCGAGTACCGCATAATTTATCGAGTCGACGAGACGGTGGTAACCGTTGATGTAGTTCGCATTCGACACCGCGCGCAGGCTTATCAAGGTCAGGCGTTATGACTCGCCCCTTCGCTCGATTTCACTCACGAGATTTGCTGCACTTCGGCGCCGCATCCGCTGCTCAACGAGGCTTGCGCTGCCTCAACGGCCGCAAGGGAGCACACGCCATCCCAGCCGGTCACCAAAGGCGCCGTGCCTTCACGAACTGCGCGGTCAAATGCGCGCACCGTCGTGACATAAAGATCATCGCGCGGACCAACTTCAATATCGGTTAGCTGATGGTCTTTGAAGAGTTGAACTTCACCAATCGGGTCGCCGGTCATACAACCGGTGGAGCGGATTGCCCCTTGCGTCCCAAGGATTTCTAGCCA
>JBAXHK010000066.1:0-7207 GCA_037138935.1 Actinomycetes bacterium | reverse complement strand
CAGCAACAGGGTTTAAACACCCCACCTAGCGGTAGGGAACGGTGCTACTCTTCATCACCCTCAAAGCACGCCCCGCCTCTCCCACATACTATCTGGCCTGGGGACCCGCCGGAGGGGTTTAGGGTGCCGCCGATACCGGCCACACCAGGCCGCACCCAACCAAAACCGAGTGCGAGCCGATCAGATGGCGCCGAACTTACTGGGGTAGCAATATCACTATTTGGCATTTAGTGCTCCGTCCTTCTCATTGTGATCTTCATGGGTGTGAACTTCTTCGTTGAGTGGTGCGTTGCTACTCTTCACTACCCTCAAAACACCAGCTCCCCGAACTGCACCGCCCCAGACACGCGAAGGCCGCCGCATTAGAGGGGTCTAGGGTGCCGCCGATACCGGCCGCACCCGGGCGCACCCAACCAACACCGAGTGCGAGGCGACCGGTTGGTGCTGAACTAACCGGCGAATTAACGTCGTTACTTGGCATTTACTGCTCCTACCTTGTAATTGCTTGACGATTAATCATTGAGTCCTAATGAGAACACGTCTCGGGGGTAAAATCAAGGAAAGGCCGCTAGTGGCTCAATAATTGTGGGGCTACCCCCAGTGACCAAGGCCAACAGGCGTTTATCCGCGTTCCTCTGCAATGGAGTTGCCGCCATCGACCACTAGGCACTGGCCGGTGACATAAGAGGCACCGGGTGAAGCTAGCCAAGTGATCGCCGAGGCAACCTCCTCTGGTCGAGCAGATCGCCCCACCGGGGTAAGTAGCCCCTGCTCATACTCGTGTGGTGTCTGGGAGCCGGTGGCAATCCAGCCCGGCGCGACCGCATTTGCGGTTACGCCGTGGCGGGCTTCATCAATTGCGATAGCGCGAGCTAAGCCGACCAAACCCGACTTGGATGCCGCGTAGGCCACGTCACCACCCATTGCCATCACCGGGCCGGTAACGCTGGCAACCATGACGATGCGCCCTGATCCGCCGGCCCGCAGCGCAGGCAAGGCCGCTTTGGTGACCAGGAAAGCGGAATCCAGATTGCGGGCGACACCTGCTCGCCAGCCGGCAAAATCGATGTCCTCGACCGTTCCCGACTCCCTCGCCGAGTCACCGGCGGCGCTGGTCATGCCCGCACTGTTGACAACCACATGAAGGGCTGGCAATCGGGCAAGAACCTCTTGCATGAGCGCCTTAACTGCATCGGGATCGGTCAGATCGCAACTGGCACCGTACGCGAGGTGTCCGGCCGCGGTTAGCTCCTGAGCCCTATCAACGGCACGCCCACCGAGTGATACCAAGAAGACCGCTGCGCCTGATTCCGCTAAGAGTCTTGCCGTGGCGTAACCAATACCGTCACTGGCGCCAGCGCCAGTGACAAGCGCCCCTCGGCCTTGGGAATCCAACACCGAGTGTCGCAATTAACCCAGTAGTTTCGCCTTGGCGGCTTCGAACTCAGCTTCACTGAGGACGCCAGCACCCTTTAGCTCACCCAGCTTGGTCAACTGGGTGACGATGTCATCACTCGGCGCTAACGCTGGGGCAGCCGGGGCTGCAGGCGCGGCGGGAGCGGCTTCCTCAGCAGCAGCGGCAGCCTTTGCGTCGTGGCGATCATCGATCGCATTGGCTGTGACTTTGGCGGTACCGACAACTGCTGCGGTCCGGAGTAGGCGTCCACGCATGATTTGAAACCTCCTGCTAGATATCGGATCGAAGTGAAATAGTGATTATCCAGTATTACTGCGACGGAACAGTGCTGCAACGATCGCAACCAAGATGGTCGCGATGAATATTTGGGTGATGAATACGAGTAACCATGAATTGCCGTAGCCAAATGCATTGGCTGCCGCCAGGCCAAGGAATGCGCCCAGCACACCGATAATGATGGTTACTATGCAGCCGATTGATTGCATAGTCGGCACCAACAGGCGCGCAATGAGCCCAATAATGATCCCTGCGAAGAGCCCTGAGATTATTCCGGTCATCTCCATGGGCATAGCAAACCACATAACTCGACCATGCGACGATGACCGGGTGAAAAGAGTGTGGCCAGCGCCGATTATTGAGCTGTCGGAGCCAGACCTAGCCGCGGCCTACCCCTGGCCCCTTAACCGGGGTCTTCCATGGGTGAGGGCCAATATGGTGATGACCCTCGATGGCAGTATTGCCGGGTCCGATGGGCTCTCGAAATCCATCTCATCCACCGCCGATCGCGCCCTTTTTGGCCAATTGCGCCGCACTTCCGAGGTAATTTTGGTGGGTGCCAGCACGGTTCGCACTGAGAACTATCGTCCCGCCCCGATACCAATTGCCATCGTCTCCAGCACTTTGAATTTGCCGGCAGACCTCGCCCTATTCGCTGAGGCGTCCGGGCAAACCCCAAAGTCAATGGTGCTCACCTCGCAGGTCGCAATCGACGCCGCTCCAAATGACCTCGCAGGTCGAATCGACCTGATCGCTTGCGGGGCCCAAAAGGTCGACCTACGCACCGCCATCGACGCCCTCGCCGCCCGAGGGCTAATGCGTATCCACTGCGAGGGTGGGCCAACACTACTTACGGCACTACTTGAAGCCAACGCCCTTGATGAGCTGCTGCTCACAGTTAGCCCCGTTTTCGTGGGCTCAGCAGCGCACCTGCTAAGCCCCTCGCAATTCCCGGGTTTGATACTGCAACCAAAACAGGTACTTACCAGTGACGGATCGATATTTTTGCGCTACCTAGTCACCTCGGAGTGATAGTCAAACCGAGCGTTGAGCAGCTAACCCCGCATCCATTTGTTCGCGGGCTGAGCGCACTTCGGCTAATTCACTTGACTCCGGAACCCCAACCTGCCAAAAGGCACCCCCGGGGGTCCAATCATTTTCACGGGCACTAACCACGATGACACTGGTTCGCTCACTTGCGCGGGCGGTCACAAGTGCCGCCGCCAGCTCCTCCACGCTTTCCGCCTGCACCGCCCAAGCTCCCATGGCCTGCGCGTGAGCGCGGAAATCAACGCGAACCTGCCCACCATCACCGCGTGAATCTCGCAGCATGTTGTTATAAGAGCGCCCGCCCTTGCCTACCTGGAGCCTTTCGATTACCGCATAGCCGGCATTGTCCAAAACTACGAGAATGAACTTCTTCCCTGAAAGCACCGACGCATAGATATCGCTATTGAGCATCAAATAGGATCCGTCTCCAACCAATGCGAATACTTCGCCCTTATCGCGAGCAAACGCCGCACCCCAGGCACCGGAGATTTCGTAGCCCATACAAGAGAAGCCGTAGTCGCAATCAAATGTGGCGATTCCCTTACTCATCCAGTTCACATTGAGCTCACCTGGTAATCCGCCGGCAGCCGTTAACACATAATCATCGGGCGTCGCGGCCGCGTAGACCGCGGCAATAACCTGCGCGTAACTCATCGGTGCGATTTCGTCAGCCGCCGCCCTGCTGTCAACCAATGTTTGCAGTTCTACCCGTGACCGCGCGCCACTTTGTAACCAACTATCCGGCGCACTCCAGCCGCTAAGCCCCTCGGTCAGACCCGACAAGCATTCGCGGTCATCACCGACTACCGCAACCGACACCCGCTTAATGGCATCAAAGCGCGCCGCATTGATCGAGATGAACCGCGCCGTGGGTGAAAATAGGGTCCAGGAACCGGTGGTGAAATCCTGCAGCCGAGTCCCGACGGCGATGATCACATCAGCCTGAGCGCAAAAGGCATTGGTCGCGTCGGCGCCAGTAACCCCAAGTGGCCCGACATAACAAGGGTGGTCGGCAAGTAGTGATGATTTACCCGCGATGGTCTCGACAACGGGAATGCCGTGGGCTGATGCGAAAGTTGCAAGTTCTGCCTCGGCACGTGAGTAGTGCACGCCACCGCCGGCGATGAGCACCGGCCGCCTCGCGGTGGCAAGCAACGCAATCGCGGCGGCCACTTCATCGACATCGGGCCGTGGGCGTGAGATCGCGCGCACTTTCCGCTCGAAGAAGGCTTCCGGATAGTCATATGCGGTGGCCGCTACATCCTGCGGGAGCCCAAGAAATGCCGGACCACACTCACCGGGATCTAGGAGCATCGAAACCACCTGGGGTAGCGCGGTAAGCACCTGGGCCGGATGGGTAATGCGGTCCCAGAATCGGACCACCGGCCGGAAGGCATCATTGACGGATGTCGATGGGGAACCAAAATGTTCAACCTGCTGCAAGACCGGGTCCGGAATCCTTGTGACGAAAGTATCGCCGGAGATGATGAGCATCGGCCATCGATTAGCCATGCCAACAGCCGCTGCAGTTACCAGATTCGTGGCTCCCGGGCCAATTGATGAGGTGCAGACCATCACCTGCTGGCGACGCATCGCTTTTGCGAAGGCCACCGCCGCCAACCCCATACCTTCTTCACTTTGGCCCCGCCAGACCGGCAATTCATCACGATGCATCTCCAGACTATGACCAAGGCTGGTGACATTGCCGTGCCCGAAGATGGCAAATACCCCGGGAAATAGCGGCACTTCAATACCGTCGACCTGGATACGCTGCGCGATGAGGTATCGGACGATTGCTTCGGAGGTAGTGAAACGATTGACTACACCTACTGATTTCATCAATACCCCACCTTCAGATCGCGAACGGTCTCCCAGGTGCGCGACTCCCAGGAATCAATTAGCGCCTGCTGCACGCTTACGACATCGACCGCCTCGGCGAAGCCCGGGCTAAACCTTTCACCGGTGGCTAAAGATTGCATGAATGCGAAATCCTCGATGGCAATTAGATCCTCGAAGCCGATGCTATTTGCTTGACCCGGCGCAAACGCCCCGTGGTACGGGAATCGATCTCCGCCGAAAATTGTCGTGTAACCAGAATTTAGGCCGGTTTCTTGACGGTAGTACTTAAGTTCATTTAGCTCTTCTAGGTTCCATGCCAGTGCCCCCTTGGTGCCGTACACCTCGAAGGCGTTTTGGCTCTCGGGGCCCACAACAGTGCGACTGACTTCGAAAGTGCCCGTCGCGCCGTTCGCGAATCGGCAGAGCATCGAAGCGAAGTCCTCGTTCTCCACTTCACCCGTCGGGTCACCTAGATTACCTCGCCCGTAGTGACTCGCGGCCCCTGTCGGCAACGGCCGCCGCGGAATTGTGGTGTTGCGCATTCCAACAACTTCGCTGATCTGGCCTACCAGGTACTGAGCCATCGACACCGAGTGGCTGAGAATATCGCTGGAGACCCCGTATCCCGCCTCGTCCAGCTTGAACCTCCAGGTTAGTAGACCAAGTTCATCACTTCCGTACATAGACAGGAAGCGACCGCGGTAATGCGTGATCTGCCCAAGTACTCCACTTGCTATCAACTCACGTGCATGAATAACCAATGGCGACCACAAATAGTTGTATCCGACCCCCGTGGCCACATCAGCGGCCTTGGCATGCCCAAAAGCCGCCACCGTCTGCTCTGGTTTGCCGCCTATTGGCTTCTCACTGAAAACAGCCTTACCTGCAGCCGTCGCAGCTTCAATCATCGGAAGGTGCATCATGTTGGGCGCGGTAACCCAAACAGCGTCCACGTCATCGGCGGTGGCGGCCGCCCGCCAGTCATCGGTTGCGCGGCGGAAACCAAAATCCGCAACGGCCCGCTCACGCCGACTCGCATCGGTGTCTGCGCACACCACTAACTCGGGGTTGAAATCACGCTCGGGGAACAACGAAGGGATGCGCAGCGCAGAACGGCTGTGAGCCTGCCCCATCCATCCGAGTCCGAGCACCGCTATGCGGATCTTCTTCATCGCTGCACCCTGCCGAGGGCGGAGGTGACCGGGCACCGTGGGTCCGGATCAAGTGACTCCCAGTCGGCACGAATCCAATGGTGGGCCGGATCATCACAAAAACTCATTGTTCTCTCGGCAGCCGGACCGGCTAGCACATTTAGAAAGTACATCGGATACTCCGGGGGCGCGATAGTTGGGCCGTGGTAGCCCTGCGGAACGAGATAGATATCCCCATCATGAATCGTGACGGTGTCGTCGACGCTGCCATCTACGGTGTAGACGTGAAACAACCCTTGCCCTTCCTGGTCACCATGAGCTGACTCCTGCTTGCCAATTCGGAAGTAATAGATCTCCTCGTTATTGGTTGGGCAATCAGTGATTCCGTCATGGCGGTGCGGCGGCCAAGAGGACAAATTGCCACCGGGGGTGATCACCTCGCACACATTGATTTTGTCGGCCGCCTTGAATGAATCCGGCGTTGCGATATTGGTTACCTGACGAGTAGCGCGACCGGCGCCGCGCACTTCGACCACGACTTCGGAAGCCGGCGTGTAGCAGGTCGGGTAGACATGCGTGGCCCGAGCGGTACAAAGGGCGACTTCACCGGCACCGGCGCTGACGGTCAATGTCGCTCCCAGTGGCACATAAAGCCAGTCACTTACCGCATCGAATACACCACGGCGCCCAGCCATCGGATAGGTAACTTCGTCGACGGTGACAAGCAGATCGCGAGCCGAAAGCGGAACAAGTACTCCTTCAATGCCGTCCATCTCGCGGGTAAAAGAAATGGTTTCGCTGACCTCGAAAACTTCGACACCACAAAATGCCCAACCCGCAACCTGGGGATCAACACTGACCAAAGTGTTTTCGGTGGCAAGTTCTCCCGCTGGCCGGTGCCAATTCACTTTCATCCCGCTCCCCCGTGCACCATGGCAGCAGCGCGGCTCACTGCTTCCTCGACACTCAAAGATTCGGGATACAGCAAGGCGCGCCCGGGGACCAGTCCGCGAATATTCGGCACCGCCAATGCCGATTCCCAATTATCGAATACCTGCTCCCAGTTGGCACCGGGATCACCCCCCAGCAGCAGTATCGGGCAGGACGTTGCCGCGGCGACTTTTTCTGGATTGGCGGTGGCCGGGATTTTGAGCCAGGTGTAGGCCGAGCTTGAGCCCAGCGCGGATGCGATGGCCACAGCCTTGATCAATTTATCCTCCGATGGATCAAGATAGGCGCCACCTTGTGCATCCTTTAAGTACGGCAGCGGCTCGATCAAGGACAGCAAGCCGAGGTCAGCCAACGCGGTCGTAGTGCGTGCCACTAGTTCAAGGGTGGAAGGTAATCCCGGATCGGTGTCCTCGAGCCGCAACAACGTCTTGCCTCCATCGCGCCCCATCGACGCAATATGCGCTACGTCATATGCCGTGAGCCGGGCATCAAGTTCCCACTTAGCGCCGATTATGCCGCCACG
>JBAXHK010000065.1:0-7229 GCA_037138935.1 Actinomycetes bacterium | reverse complement strand
GCGTTCATGCCGTGCTCGGCGGCTGACACAAAGTAGGCATCAATCGCCTGAATGTGCTTTGGGTCTGGCTCACCACGCCAGCGCAACATGAACCGCTCGGTGATGGTGGACGCCTCATCAATTTGAGACTGCGGCACCATGGGTAGGCCGAGTCCGCGCGCGGCCTGCGCGACGAACGACAAAGCCATTACCGAAACATGGGCTAGGTTCTCGCGGGCGGTGTCGTCATCGATATCTAGAAGCTGACGTAGGCCCCAGGCCGGAGCCAACATTGTGATCGCCGACTGCACATCGACTCGCACGTCACCGGAGTGAATCGGGATCGGGAACGGCTCGGCGGGTGGTAGGCCAGGATTGAATTCATTGTCAACAAGCAAGCCCCAAACATTGCCGAATGACACCCGGCCAACTAAATCCTCGATGTCGACCCCGCGGTAACGCAGGGCTCCACCGTCACGATCGGGCTCGGCAATTTGGGTTTCGAAGGCGATGACACCCTCGAGCCCGGGCACGAAATCAGTCACAATTCCTCCTTATTGCGAGCGGGATTAAGCCCTATCCAACACCGAATACCGATGTGATGTTGCTGCCGGGTGGTGCTGGCGCCGCAGGCGTGGTGAGATCAGGGTATGGATCCGCAGTTAGCCGACCTAAGAGTGTCTTACGACACAGGTACCTTGGTGGCCGGCGATTTGGATAACGACCCGCTTGCCTCGTTTATCGGGTGGTTCAACCAGGCCAGTGCCGAGGGTCTGCCCGAGCCAAATGCGATGGTGCTGGCAACAGCCACCGCTGCAGGGGCGCCGAGCTCTCGGACGGTGCTACTCAAATCCGCTGATCCCAGGGGGTTCACTTTCTACACCAATCTGACCTCGCGTAAGAGCCGTGAATTACTTGCTAACCTGCAGGTCTCGGCGGTGTTTCCGTGGCTTTCAATGCACCGACAGGTGGTGGTAGTCGGACGCGCAGAGTTGGTGGGCCGCGATGAGGTAGCTGAGTACTTTTCGTCCCGCCCACGCGATTCGCAGCTCGGGGCCTGGGCTAGTAAGCAGTCATCGATCATTGATGATCGGACGGTTTTAGCGGATCGATTCCAGCAACTGGTCGAGAAGTACGCCGATCTGGAAGTGCCGGTCCCCGATTTTTGGGGCGGTTGGTTAATTCGGCCGGAAACCATTGAATTTTGGCAGGGCCGCACTTCGCGATTACATGACCGCTTGCGGTTTCGGGCACTGACACCGGGGGCCGCCCTTGATGATCCAACCGCTTGGGTCTTGGAGCGGCTTTCGCCGTAGTCGCGTACTTGAACGCGCTGGGCGTAGGTTGTCGCCGTGGCTCGCATCTTTGCTGACCTAACTCCGCTGCGTTTCAGCGCACCGTACCGACGCCTGTGGGCGGGGGTAGGTATCAGCAATGTCGGCCAACAGATGACCTCGGTTGCGGTGGGCCTGCAGGTGTATGACCTAACCAAATCCAGTTTTATGGTTGGCCTCGTCGGGCTGTTCCAACTGATACCCCTTATTGGCTTTGGTTTATACGGTGGCACTTTGTCCGACGCTTTTGACCGGCGACTCGTTGGGTTGATCAGTGCACTGGGCCTATGGGGCTGCTCAATTTTATTCATGTTGCAGTCTGCGCTTTCGATTAATTCGGTCGGGGTGCTCTTCTTAGTGGTGGCTGTGCAGTCGGCATTCTTCGCGGTTGGTAATCCGGCGCGGCAGGCGATAATTCCGAGGCTGGTGCCGAAGGAGATGTTGCCCGCGGCTAATGCGCTGAGCATGATCACGTGGAATATTGGATTCACGTTAGGCCCGCTTATCGGCGGGCTTGTCATCGCTGCCTTTGGCACCGTCAGCGCGGCTTATGTTATTGACGTGGTCGCATTTGCCATCGTGGTGTGGGCGATGTGGAGATTGCCGAGCTTGCCGCCGATCCTCATTGCAGGTGATGTACGTCCGCGCGCTGGCTGGGGTGCGGTCAAGGAAGGATTCGTATTTCTTAAGGGCAAGCGCAATCTGCAGATGTCTTTTTACGAGGACATTATTGCGATGGTCTTTGGGATGCCGCGTGCTTTGTTCCCGGCAATTGCCGCACAATGGTATGGCGGTTCAATGCGCGAAGTGGCTATGGTTCTAGGTTTATTAGCGGCCGCCCCAGCAGTTGGCGCCTTGTTATCCAGTATTTTCAGTGGCCCCCTGGGCGCAGTTCGCGCGCAAGGGCGCTGGGTCATCATCGCAATTGTTGTATGGGGCAGCACCATCGCCGCCTTCGGGATGGTGCGTTGGCTACCCTTGGCATTGCTATTTCTAACTATTGCGGGCGCTGCCGACAATGTGTCGGCGATTTTTCGCACCACGATCATGCAGGCCGCGACCCCAGACGAATACCGCGGGCGCTTACAAGGGATTTTCACCGTGGTGGTGGCCGGTGGCCCAAGACTTGGCGATGTCGAGGCGGGAGCGGTCGCTGCGGTAGCAGGCGAAGCTTTCTCGGTTATCTCCGGTGGGGTTATCTGTGTTGTGCTAGCACTTGGATTGGGCCGAGCCATGCCTTCGTTTTGGAAGTACGACGCGCGCCACCCAATCCCGTGAACTAAGAACGCGCTCGGTCTCGGAGCACCGCGTTGATCAATTGCGGGACGCTAAGACCGCGCTTTTCGGCCTCTACACGCAGTGACTTTCGCAAGGATTTTGGAATATCGATCTTGATCGTGACAAGTTTTTCTTCCTTGGGTGCGCGCAGGACATCGGAGGTGGCGCTACCCGCCTTGCTGGTTAAGTCATCGATGGGTTCAAGTTTTGGGGTGGTGGGATGCAGATCAGCATCGGCCGATTTAGCCAGCGCGGGTCGTTCGCTCGGGATTCTCGTCTCGCTCACGGCTATCCATTACTCGCATTGGTATTCACGGCCGGCAGGATTTCGTCATAGATATCCTCGAATAGTTCTGAGATCTCGCGAGCGCCGGGTGAATGCCAAGCGTGAATGGGGATGCCGGCACCCTGCGCCTGCGGCACCGAGGTGCGCTCGGGCAGCACAGTGGGGCTAACCAAGGAGCCGTATGCCTCGCGCAGTTCGGTAATGCGTACCTGCTGCTCTGCTAAATGCGGGCGCGCACGATTGATGACAATGGTTGCGATGCGTAGGCCTGGATTTGTGGTACCACGAATAATCTCGACGGCCTCGAGTGCTTGGGCCGCTCCATGCAATGCAAAGTACCCGGGTTCGGTTACCACGACGGCAAGGTCAGCGGCGCTCAGGGCGTTGCGGGTTAGCTCACCGAGTGATGGCGGGCAGTCGATTAGCACTAGGTCGTATGAGCGTGGCAAGCTTGCCAGTGAAGCGCGTAGGCGAAGTGCTGAGTGCTTACCTTCATTAGTGTTTCGATGTTCAAGGGCGCGTTCGGCCGCGAGTACTTTAATGTGCGGTGCCCAGCCGGTGCCCATTACTGCATCAACGGCAATTCCGGGGCGAGCGTCGGCCAAAACGTCATTGGTCGTGAAAACGGGGGCCAGGACGTCAAGGCCCATGGTGGCATTGGCCTGCGGGTCAAGGTCAACAATGAGTGCGCGGTGACCGCGCTCCCACGCCACACTCGCTAGACCCAAAGTGATTGTGCTTTTGCCCACGCCGCCTTTCATGGACAGGACGGCGATGGTAGGCATGGGGTAATGCTAGGCGGTCGGCTTTTTGATCACCGTGTAGTTAGCCAAGGCGACCTCACGCTCGCTCTTGTGGTCAACGATTCGCTCCGGGTAGCCGTGTAGGTAGCCATCGGGGTGCAGCCACGGCTCATGGGCGCTTTTGCCGGGTAGGTGGGCCAGTTCGGGTAGATACCGGCGCACATAATCACCGTTCGGGTCGAATTTTTGGCCCTGCAGCACGGGATTGAAGACCCGGTAGAACGGGGAGGCATCGGTGCCGCACCCGGCGGTCCACTGCCAGCCGTGGGAGTTGCTCGCAAGGTCGCCATCGCGGAGCCAGTACATAAATTCGGAGGCACCACGTTGCCAGGGGATATGTAAATCCTTGACGAGGAAACTTGCAACAACCATGCGCACCCGGTTGTGGACCCAACCTTCGGTACGCAATTGCCGCATACCGGCATCAACGAATGGGTACCCGGTAGTACCTGTCGCCCACGCCTCGAATAAGTCGTCAGCATCGGTTGCCCACGGCATTTCCTTATCAAAACGCGGGTCAAGGGAGACGCGTGCGGTATCTGGTCGTTGTGCCAACACATCCGCGTAGAACTCCCGCCAACACAGCTCCTTACGGAAGACTTCGTCATCATCGGATAACTCCGCTAGCAAAGTTCTTGGGTGAATCTCACCCCATTTGAGGTGATGGCCAATGGCACTCGTGCCGGCCAGATCGGCTCGGTTTCGTAGCTCTTGATAAGTCGCTAACCCATTGGTGCGAAATTGCTCCCAGCGTTCCCATGCCGCCTGCTCGCCGGCCTCGGGCAACTTCAGCGCTCCGAGGTCGGGGGCCGCCGGTATGCCTTGAGATTTCATCCCCTGCCACCAAGTTACGTCGGCGGGTAGATCCGCAGCCGGCTTCGGCCAACCGTGACGCATCCAGGCGCGAAAAAATGGGGTGTAAACGCGATAGGCGGTGCCATCATCCTTCATGACGCGCCCGGGTGAAACAGCATATGGCGAACCTGTCCGAACAAGTGGCACAGTTCCAAGAGCAACCTCAACACCAGCATCGCGCTGAATTCCGTATGGGCCGAAATCGGCCGCGATATGCACACTGCTTGCACCGGCCGTAGCCACGACTTCGGGGACGCAATCGATCGGGTTGCCGTGCCGGATAAGTAGATTGCCGATCAAGGATTTATCCAAAGCCGCGAGCGCTGCGGTCAAATATGCCTGACGTACCGGCCCGGCAGCGTCCCAAATGGCCGGATCCAAGACGAATAACGGGATTACCCGGCCGTCGGTTGCCCCGCCTTCAACTCGCGCCGCTGAAAGTGCTGCCAATAAAGCCGGGTTGTCGAGGAGTCGCAAATCGCGACGAAACCACATAATGCTGGGCACCTATCCAGCCTAAAGGGTTGTGTATGATCCCGCTTTAGGGCACAGTGTGCGGGTGCTTAGTGCTGCTGGATGGGGTGCGATCTCGGCCGCTACTTTGATGGTGGGCGCGATCTTGGCTTACGCCTTCAAACCGTCACCCAGGTTGACCGCGATAGTGATGGCGATCGGTAGCGGTTTACTTATTGGGTCGGTTTCATATGACTTAGTCGCTGACGCGCAACTTTCGCTCAAGCTCCCCCTGCTTGCCGCGTCGCTCTTCGCCGGTGCTGCTGTGTTCGTGCTCGGCACCAGGCTTTTGGAAAAGAGTGGCGGTAAGAAGCGGAAAAGTTTGAAGCCAAAACCTGAGGAGGGTGAAACTAGCAATCCACTGGCGATTGTCTTAGGTAGCGTGCTCGACGGGGTCCCAGAGTCATTCGTCCTCGGATTAAGTGTGCTCCATGGTGGAGTCAGCGCAACATTGTTGGCTGGCATCGCCCTTTCGAATCTGCCGGAAGGTATGGCTGCGTCGGCCGGGCTTCGAACGCGCAAGTGGACGCTGCCGAAAGTTTTAATCATGTACGCAGCGGTTGTTGCAACGAGCGCCATCGCTGCGGGCCTCGGGTACGGCCTACTTGCAAATGACGATGGCACCATCGCGGGTGTGGTTCAGACTTTCGCCGCCGGCGCGCTGCTGGCGATGATCGCCGACACGATGATCCCTGAGTCATACCAGGTCGAGCGTGAGTGGACAGGTGGCTTGGTAGTAGCCGGCTTTGCGCTCTCACTGTTGCTTGCCGCCGCACTCGGGTAGGTTGTTTACTGTGAGCGAGCTGATCGACACCACTGAGATGTACCTGCGCACCATCTTCGAGCTTGAAGAAGAAGGGGTGGTGCCAATGCGAGCCCGGATTACTGAGCGTCTAGCACAAAGTGGCCCAACGGTCTCCGAGACAGTGGCCCGAATGGAACGTGATGGGCTAGTGGTGGTTTCGGGGGATCGTCACCTGGAGCTCACAGTAGCTGGGCGCGAGGCAGCAACCCGGGTAATGCGAAAGCACCGAATCGCCGAGTGCATGCTCGTAGAAGTCATTGGCATGCCCTGGGAAGATGTGCACGCTGAAGCGTGCCGCTGGGAGCACGTCATGAGCGATGCGGTCGAGCGTCGGATGCTAGAGATCCTTGGCAATCCGACTGTTTCGCCATTTGGTAATCCAATCCCAGGGCTGCATGACTTGCGACCAGAGTTTGATATCGCCGACGTTGAAGTGGGGGCGGTGCGGCCACTGTCACTCATTGCAAGCACTGAGTTAGTTGGCGTGACCGTACGCCGATTCGGCGAGACCATTCAGGTTGACACCGACACCATGACACGGCTGCGCCGCGTTGGTGCGCTACCTGGTGCCTTGGTGCAGGTGCGTAGATCACCCGGCGGAATTTCGATCGGTAGTGCCGGCGAATACACCGAGCTGGCCGATGAGCTAGCCATGTATGTGCTCGTCGATGCGACGACAATTGATGGCTGAGCAACTGATGGCAGATCAACTGCTTGCTGGCCGAACCGCAGTGGTGACCGGCGGAGGCTCGGGGATTGGCCGGGCGATAACACTCAAACTTGCCGAGCTCGGTGCACAGGTTTTCATTCTCGGTCGCACCGCTCAAACCCTCGAGCAAACGGCCGGCATGGCGCCCGCAGGCCGGGTGCTCCCGATCGTCGCCGACGTACGTGAGGGCGATCAAGTTGATGCAGCGCTTGATCGTATATTGCAGGAGACACCCGGCATCGACATTCTCGTCAACAATGCGGGTGGTCAATTCCCCTCGCCAGCCGAAAAAATCAGCGCCAACGGCTTTCGTGCGGTCACTCGTTTGAATCTTGAAGCCACTTGGTATCTCACGACTTCGGTGGCTGCTCGAAGTATGTTGCCGCGCGGCTACGGGAAAGTCATCTGCATCACCATCACCCCGCGTGGTGCACTACCTGGCATGGCCCATTCGGGAGCCGCTCGAGCCGCGGTTGAATCACTGATCCGTACCTGGGCCGTTGAGTGGGGTAGTCGAGGGGTGCGCACCGTCGGTGTGGCCCCGGGCATAGTGCATACCGAGGCCTTTGACCGTTACGGGGTGGACGCTGCCAAGGTGGCCGCGGTGGTGCCGCTGCGCCGGTTGCAGCGCCCTGATGAAATCGCCGACCTAGTCGCATTCATCGCC
>JBAXHK010000064.1:0-7302 GCA_037138935.1 Actinomycetes bacterium | reverse complement strand
GAGTAGCACCGTTCCCTACCGCTAGGTGGGGTGTTTAAACCCTGTTGCTGGCCCCGGACCGCTGTTGGTCGGGGGCCAGTGAAATGCGGTAGTGAACTGGTGCACGCCAATTGGTCACTGGCAGTGTTGGCGGCAAGGCGATGTTTGCGGCACGGGGGCGGTTGCCGAAAAGTGATGATGGGGCGCGCCTACAATCGGCGATGTGTCAAGCGACCAAGATGCAGCATCCCGGCTACCGGCGTTATTGGCAGACCTAACGGCCCGTTGGCCCGAAAATCACATAGAGCCTTCCTTGACCCGAATTGCTTCGGTCGTTGAACTTCTCGGTGATCCGCAGCGCACGTACCCGGTCATACATGTCACGGGCACCAATGGCAAGACCTCCACGGCACGGATGATCGAAGCGCTACTGCGGGCGGTGGGATTACGCACCGGGCTATTTACCTCACCGCATCTACTTGATCCGCGTGAACGCATCTGTTTCGACGGGCAACCGATCTCGGCAGGGCGCTTCCTTCGCACCTGGGATGACATCGGGCCTTTCGTCGAGTTGGTGGATGCGCGTTCGGTCGCCGATGGCGGTATTCCGCTCTCATTCTTCGAAGTTATGACCGCGATGGCCTATGCGGCATTCGCTGATGCGCCAGTTGATGTTGCGATAGTTGAAGTAGGCATGGGTGGTGAATGGGATGCCACAAATGTCGCAGACGGCATGGTCGCGGTTGTTACTCCTATTGATATCGATCACGTCGAATATCTCGGTGAAACAATTGCGCTAATAGCTCGCGAGAAGGCCGGCATCATTAAGGCCGATGCCTTCGCGGTACTCGCCCGGCAAGAACTACCTGCTGCCGAGGCTTTGTTGGCGCGCAGCGTCGAAATGAATGCGACGGTCGCCCGGGAGGGCTTGGAGTTCGGGGTCTTGGGTCGTGGGGTAGCGGTCGGCGGCCAGGTACTTACTTTGAAGGGTTTGCGGTCGGAGTACGAGGATATTTTCTTGCCATTGTTTGGCGAGCATCAGGCGGACAATGCCGCGGTTGCCCTTGCCGCGGTCGAAGCATTTATCGGTGGGGGTAACGAAGAATTAGATGTGGAGATAGTTCGTGAGGGTTTTGCTCTAGTTACCTCACCGGGTCGCCTTGAAATTATCCGCCGCAACCCGGCAGTAATTTTGGATGCAGCTCATAACCCACACGGTGCGCGGGCGTTGGCGAATGCCATTGCTGATTCATTTGATTTCGCTCAACTATTCGCAGTGGTGGGGGTGATGATCGAAAAAGATGCAGTTGGCTTCCTTACGGCACTAGAGCCGGTGGTTGATCGGGTCATCATCACCGAGTCGACATCGGGGCGGGCGATGCCAGCCGGAACACTTACAGAAATTGCGATCTCAATATTTGGTGCCGATCGAGTCTGGACCGAGCCGGCGCTGCTCGCCGCGGTGGATAGAGCCTTTGCCCTTGCCGAGGAGTCTGGTGAGTTCGGGGGAGTCGGAGTTTTAATAACCGGCTCGGTCGCACTTGTCGGCGACGCCAAACGAATGTATTCGGGGATTTAAGCCAATGAAGGTGTTGTGTTCAGCGGTACTCGCAATCGAGGCACTAATTGTGCTGCTTGCCATACCGGTGGCGGCAACCAACGGGTCGGTAGCCAACCCGGGGTGGGCCATCGGTATCGGAATAGGGCTTGCGGTGCTGTTAGTGCTGGCCATCGGAACTCTGCGTCGCCGGTGGGGAGTGGGCTTTGGCTGGGTAATGCAGGTTGCGGTCTTGGCCCTGGGGCTACTTGTCCCACTCATGTTCATAGTGGGCGCAATATTCACAATCCTTTGGTTCTTCGCGGTGCGCAATGGACGCCGGGTTGATGCCCTGCGCGCCGAACGCGCTGAAGGCCCCGACGAGGTGGCTGGGTAGAGTTTCGCTCGCACCAGAAAGTGCCCATGCCCATCTGTTATATATATAGGGAGTTAAACCCATGTCTGAGCGCACCCTCGTCCTGATCAAGCCCGATGGCGTAGCCCGCGGCCTGGTCGGTGAAGTCCTCGGGCGTATCGAGCGCAAAGGTTTCAAGATTGTTGCCCTCGAAATGCGCACTTTGACGGCGGCGGTCGCCCAGGAGCATTACGGCGAGCATGCCGATAAGCCGTTCTTCGGCGACCTAGTCGAGTTCATCACCAGCGCACCCCTTGTTGCAGCTGTGATCGAAGGCCCGGCGGCCATTTTGTCTTGGCGCGCGATGATGGGCGCTACTAATCCGGCCAATTCTGCTCCGGGCACCATCCGCGGTGATCTGGCGACCGAAACCCAGCTAAATGTGACGCATGGCTCGGATTCGCCGGAGTCCGCTGCCCGCGAGATCGAACTCTTCTTTCCGGGTCTGTAGTTAAATGTTGCCGTCGGCACTTGGTGCGGCTACCGGTGTCAGCGCCGGTGGTGTTATTGCAGCGGGTTCGCGTGGGCCGACTTTGGTGCCCTGGCCGGCAAAAGTACGAACCGCCTTTCCGATTGTTGTTGGTGGCCTGACGTGCGCGGCAGTGGCACTACCTGTTGGGCTTGGCACCGCATTGGTAGCTGCGGCGATTGGTCGCGGCCGCTGGCCGGTTAAGTCGGTTGCTGGTGTCGTAGGCATGGTCGGTGTTGGTGTGGCTGCCGGGGTGGTGGGCCGCAGGCTGGCTGAACAAAAACTCACGCCGAATGGACGCGACCTAGACCTAGCGTACGCGCAGCCACCACTTAACCCATCGGTCTCGGGCAGCGCCGAGTCGGCGGTGACCATGGCTGAACTTGGCCGCGAGGGCGCCCGGTTTGTTGGTTCAGTTACCGGCGCTGATGACATCCGTGAAGTCACTGGCTTAGAGCCGGTTGCTGAGCCGGTTCGTGTGTTCATCGGCGTTGATGCAGCGGCCACGGTTGAGCAGCGGGTGGGCTTGGCAATGTCTGAATTGCGCCGCACCGGTGCCTTCGATCGGAGCAACCTACTTATTCTGGCGCCCGCTGGCACCGGATTCGCGAACTCAACGCCGGTCGACATTCTCGAGATTCTCACGCGCGGTGACAGCGCATCGGTTGTTATCGGTTATGGCCTACTCCCGTCCTTTCTATCCCTTGGCAAAGTAGCAATAGCTGCGCAGACCCAAAAGTTATTACTTGACTCCATCCGCGATGAACTGGCCACGCGCACCAAGCGCCCGCGGCTATTGCTATATGGCGAGAGTCTTGGGGCAAAGGTGCAGGAGGCGGCTGTCCCTGGCGGGCCAATTGATCTTGATCACTACGACATCGCTGCCGCCCTGTGGGTCGGCACACCCGGCGGCAAGGTGGCCGATGGGTTCCACGCCCTATGTGTGCAGGAGTCGATCACAGTTGATCGACCCGATGAAATCCCAGCGGTGCTACCTACTACGCGGCCCCGCGTGTGGTTCTTGGAGCACGATGGCGATCCGGTGGTGCGCTTTCGCCCCGCATTGATCACCAAACGGCCAGCTTGGCTGCCACTTGATGGCACCCGCGGGCGCAATATCCCCGAGTCAATGACCTGGCGGCCGGGAATTACCTTTATTCAGGGCTTCGTTGACACCATGTTCGCCACGAACGTCAAACCTGGTGATTTCCAAAGCCTGGGCCACGATTACCGGGCCGACCTAGGCGCTGTGGTCACCGCGGCGTACGACCTCCCGACCGATTCGGCTAAGGCAGCTCGGCTAGAAGACCATCTGCGGGTGCTGGAAACGGCCAAGGCAGAACTAATTGCGCAAACCGGTAAAGGTGCCGAGTAAACCGGACATTTCGGACGCGAATGGGGTTCGTCGTAAGATAAGGCGGTACCTTGACTAGTCCTTAGCCGTTCATGATCTCGACAGGAAGGCGGACACTTCCCCGTGGCTTCGTCATCATCCTTCGTCGGGCGCGATATGGCCGTCGACCTTGGTACTGCAAACACCCTCGTTTATGTGCGGGGGCGCGGCATTGTCCTAAATGAGCCATCGGTGGTTGCCATCAACAACAACACCGGCGGCATCTTGGCGGTTGGCTCCGAAGCCAAGCGCATGATCGGTCGCACCCCGGGCAACATCATCGCTATCCGCCCGCTCAAGGACGGCGTCATCGCCGACTTCGACACGACCGAGCGGATGCTCCGCTACTTCATTCAAAAAGTACATAAGCGCCGCCACCTAGCCAAACCGCGCCTGATTATTTGTGTGCCATCTGGCATCACCGGAGTTGAACAACGCGCCGTTAAGGATGCAGGCTATGCAGCAGGTGCTCGCAAGGTTTTCATTATTGAAGAGCCGATGGCCGCTGCGATTGGTGCGAACTTGCCTGTGCATGAGCCCACCGGCAACATGGTTGTCGATATTGGTGGAGGGACTTCTGAAGTTGCCGTTATTTCACTCGGTGGCATCGTTACGAGTTTGTCGATTCGAGTTGGCGGTGATGAGCTTGACAACGCGATCATTGCGTTCGTGAAGAAGGAGTATTCCTTGATGCTCGGCGAGCGCACCGCCGAGGAGATCAAAATGGCGATCGGGTCGGCCTTCCCGCTGCCCGATGAGCCACAGGCTGAGATACGTGGCCGAGATTTAGTTAGCGGCTTGCCGCGCACCATCGTGGTGACCGCTGAAGAGATCCGTCGGGCGATGGACGAACCGGTGCACGCGATCATCGACTCGGTAAAGGCCACTTTGGATCGCACTCCGCCCGAGCTATCCGGCGACATCATGGATCGCGGCATCGTCTTGACCGGAGGAGGCGCGTTACTTCGCGGGCTCGACGAGCGTTTGCGTCACGAAACCGGGATGCCGATTATCATCGCCGACCGCCCACTCGAATGTGTTGCGCTCGGCTCAGGTAAGTGCGTCGAGGAATTCGATGCACTACAGCAGGTGCTGATCGCCGAGCCGCGACGGTAAATCGGTTAATGCACCTCATCGGTGCTAAACCGTGAAACCCAAGTCATGCTGAATCAACGCACCCGCATCATTCTCGCGCTGTTAGTCATCATTGCCCTGACATTTACGATCTTTGATTTGCGCGGGGGTAAAGGTCCGTTTTCTAGTGTGCGCTCGGTCGTGAGTAGTGCATTTGGTGGCGTTCAGGTTGCCGCTTCGGTAATCGTTTCGCCAATTACCGGTGTCGGTAGTTGGTGGGGCACGTGGGGGGACCAGCGGGCACGCATCGCCGAACTCGAATCGGAAAATGCGACCCTGCAAGATGCCCTAGTTCGCTCTGCTGAAGATCGCGCCCGCGCTGATGCCCTCGATCAGCTTTTGCGGGTAGCAGGTGTTGGCCGATACCGCATCGTGCCGGCTGAAGTTATCGCCGTTGAACCGGCGCAGGATTTTTCTTGGACAGTCACAATTGATGCTGGGCGCGATGACGGACTTCTGACCGATATGACAGTGATAAATGGGCAGGGCCTGATCGGTCGCATCCTCAGCATCACGAAAACCACCGCCACAGTTGTGCTAATTGTCGATGCTTCCTCCGCGGTTGGCGCCCGCGTTGCCGGCACTGAAGAGATCGGCATTTTGTCAGGCACCGGCCGTCAAGACTCACTTGAATTTCAAACCCTCGATCCACTCGCATCGCTTAAGTCTGGGCAGGCACTGGTAACTTTCGGCTCGCGAAGTGGGCGGCCTTACGCGCCCGGTATTCCAATCGGTGAAGTTGTCGGGGTTAGCGGTACGGCGGGGCAACTTAGTCGCATCGCCACCGTTCGACCATTTGCCGATGTGTCTCAATTGTCGATCGTGGGGGTGGTGATTCGTCCACCGCGTGAAGACCCTCGTGATTCGGTCTTGCCATCGCCGCCTGCCACAACTACCGATGCGTCAGCCCCGGCATCGCCTTCTCCAAGTGGTGTCGACGACGGTGCGAGCCCTGCCCCAACCGCGAGCACCAAGCCGAAAAAGGAAAAGGCGGCGAAACCGGTGCCATCACCGACACCCTCTGCTGGCACATCAGCAAGTAGTGAAAGTAACTAAGGATGTGGATTCGGCAGACGGTGATCTGCGCAACTGTCATCGTGCTCGCGGTAATGCTGGAGCTAACTTTGCTATCGCGGCTCGGCTTGCCCGGAGCTACCCCGGATCTAGTAGTGGTTTGCGTGGTGGCGCTGGCCTTGTCCTATGGGCCGCTCACCGGTGCGGTTGTTGGCTTTACGGCCGGACTAGTCCTAGGTTTCACCCCACCGGCTGGTGGGGTAATTGGAATCCAAGCTCTGGTCTTTTTGGTAATCGGGTTCTTGACGGGTGCGGTTATCGACCCGCGTGATCGCACCGTCCCGGTTTTGATGGGCCTGGTTGGACTTAGCACGGGTGCGGCGACCTTGGCCTATGCGGTACTTATTGCGAGTTTTGGCGGTAAGCAGGTGGCGTGGGATGCGGTGCCAGCCTTGGTGCTGACCAGCAGTCTTTATGGGCTGATCTTGGCCCCGGTTGTGCTTCCAACGATTTCTTGGTTGGTGCGAAGAGTTACCCCGGAGATTGCCATCTAGGCGAGAATTGGGAACCCTAAACGGGTGGTAACCGTCATAACTTCAGAGCTGCCCCATGTTTATCTTGACCGCAAGTCGATTTCAACGGCATTGACACTGGAAGGAGGCCCGCGTGGGTGAACGATCGAATCTGCGACTGGTCATCCTCAGCGTTCTCGTAGTCTCATTAATGGCGACTTTGCTGGTACGGCTGTTCTATCTTCAAGTGGTAACCGGCGAGAGTTACCGGGAGGCTGCGCAGAGCAATACGGTTCGTGAGGTGGTGACACCGGCGGTAAGAGGGTTGATTTTAGATCAGGCGGGCCGACCACTTGTTGCCAATCGCACCTCGCTGGTGGTTACCGTTGACCGGGTGATGTTACAGCGTGAAGTCGATGACGGCGCTGCTGTGATAGCGCGACTTGCCCAAATTCTTGATGTCCCTGCCGCAAGTATTAGCGATCGACTTCTGACGTGCGGTGCCGACGGTGCCAAACCGCCTCCGGTTTGCTGGAACGGTTCCCCGTATCAGCCCATCCCAATTGCTCGTGATGTCGATGCCCAAACTGCACTGTCGATTATGGAAAGTCGGGTTAATTTCCCCGGGGTAACAGCAGGCCTCGAAGCTATCCGCACGTATCCAGCACCATTTGATGTCAATGCTGCCCACCTTCTTGGTTACCTAGGTCCGGTGAGTGAAGATGCGTTGATCCTGCAAGGTGACTCGACCGCGTATGACCGACTGCGCCGGACCGATGTGGTGGGGCGTTCCGGCCTTGAGGCCACCTATGACGAAGCTATCCGCGGTAAGCCGGCGGTCACTACCCT
>JBAXHK010000063.1:0-7444 GCA_037138935.1 Actinomycetes bacterium | reverse complement strand
TTGTTAAAGGGGCACATAGTTCCGTCTCCCTTGAGCGATTCGGCCAGGCGATAGAAGTGGACAAGTCGTATATGCGCTGTGACAAAGCCATGTTGAGGGCAAATGCTGAATCTGGGTTCGCTACCCATGACCCCCGCCTGATTGAGATAATCCAGACGGTCGCTGCTCGACTCCATCGAGAGAAGGGCAGTTACGAGTTCGCCATGTATTACGGCCGCAGTTCGGGGTTGCAGCAGAGATTGGTCGATGCGGGTGAGGCGGTTCGGGTGTATATCCCGTTCGGTCCGCAGTGGTTCGGCCGCCTCGTGGGAGGCTTGGCCGAAAGACCGACCGGTTTACTCCCGGCGATCAGGTCGCTGCTGCCAGGTGCCTGATAACCGTTTATCGAAAGGAAATGACGTGACACGAATCGCGGTGCTTGGCGGCGGGGTGATGGGCGAGGCACTAATCGTTGGTCTGCAGCACCAAATGAACCCTTCTCCGATTATCGTGGTCGCCGAAAAACGACCGGATCGATCGGCTGAGCTAATTGACCGGTTTGGTGTGACGATTGCTGCTCCGGCTGACGCCGTAATTGATGCCGACGTGGTAATCATCGTGGTTAAGCCGCAGGACATCCGCGCGGTAGTAAATGAGATTGCAACTGGCGTGGCCGACGGCGCCTTGGTTATCTCCATCGCTGCCGGCATCACTACTTCGTCAATTGAAGAAGTAATCCCGCAAGGTAATGTGGTGCGGGCAATGCCAAATACGCCGGCGCGAATTGAACTTGGGGTCACCGGGATTAGTGCAGGTGCCAATTGCACTGCATCGGCCGCGACTCAAGCTGCGCAATTACTGGCATCAGTTGGTACCGTCATTTTGGTGCCCGAAGAGTTACAAGACGCAATAACCGCAGTTTCCGGCAGTGGCCCGGCATATGTTTTCTATTTAGCTGAGGCCCTGATGGCTGGTGCGCTGGAGGTGGGGCTAAGTGCGAAAGATGCTCGAACCGCGGTGGTGCAAACCCTGCTCGGCGCAGCCCACCTACTTGAGGTAAGCCACGAAGAGCCAGCGGCGCTGCGCGGCAAGGTCACCTCACCCGGTGGCACCACCGCGGCAGCCATAGCGGTGTTGCAAGAGCGTGACGTCCTGGACACTTTCGTAGCGGCGATCAAAGCCGCACGGGATCGAAGCCAGGAGTTAGCGAGATCGTGAGCAGACGTTTAGCCGTGCTCAGGTGGGTCGCGGTCGGTGGGGGAGGTTAATAGTGGCGATATCACTTGCCGCGGGCCTGGACCCACCTAATTGCCGAAGCCAGCGGCCACCGAGTGGATCCGTAGGCTGAGTTCCCAAAGGTGGGTCCGAATGGCGGATTGGGGCACCCGGTGGCCCAATTCTTTCGCGAAGGGTTATCGCCCAAGTGGTGCGGTGAGCTAGGAGATAAGAGATTCCAGATCCATCCTTTTCCTAATTTGGGGGTTGGCGACCGAAGCCGATGGCTGGGTATCACGACCGGGTCGAAATGATTTCTTGAGCAATTTGGCAAACCACCTTTCCCTGTGGCCCCGGGTGCCACTAGTGTTCTGTCCCTGATCACGCATCGGCAGGGGAGCCGAAGCGGACTGCCTGCAGAAAGTTCGGTGGAAAATGAATAACAACGTCGAGCGCGGCTTTGCCGAGGTTCGCTTCCTGACCGTTGCCGAGGTTGCCGCGGTAATGCGGGTCTCCAAGATGACCGTTTATCGATTGGTGCACGGCGGTGAGCTCCCCGCGGTCCGCGTTGGCCGCTCCTTCCGGGTGCCAGAGCAGGCCGTCCACGACTACCTTCGGGACTCCTTCGTGGAGACCGCCTGAGGCCCCAGATAGGCTGCAGGTTGCTGGTGCGCGTTCCTGGGATTCCTGAACGCATTTTTCGAACGACGAACGCGAGGATTTTTTAATGGGCTCAGTGGTAAAGAAGCGCCGCAAGCGGATGGCAAAGAAGAAGCACCGCAAACTGCTGCGCCGTACCCGAGTTCAACGCCGCAACAAGGGCTAGTCTGGCCCCGGTAATAAGTCACCGCGATCAGCCAGCTAGGGGGTCGGTAATGGGGCGCATAGTCCTAGTCACCGGTGTCTCTCGTTATCTTGGCGGGCAAATTGCCCGAATCCTCGCTAAGGATCCGAGTATTGATCAGGTCATCGGTGTTGATGTAATACCGCCGAAAGTTAAGTTGTCGCAGATGCAGTTCGTCCGAGCCGATATCCGTAACCCAGTTATTGCCAAAGTCCTTGGCGAGTCCGGCGTCGACACCGTGGTCCACATGGGGGTGATTGCTACCCCGAGGCAGGCCGGTGGTCGGGCGACCATGAAAGAAATCAACGTCATAGGCACGATGCAGTTACTCGCGGCCTGTCAGCGCACCCCTAGCGTCAAGGCATTAGTTGTGAAGTCGTCAGCTTCGGTATATGGAAGTGGGCCAAAGGACCCAGCGATGTTCACCGAAGAGATGCAGCCTCGGCATACCCCGCGGTCAGGGTGGGCGAAAGACTCGGTTGAGGTGGAGGGATTCGTACGCGGTTTTGCGCGCCGACGGCCAGATGTGGCCGTCACCACTTTGCGGTTCGCGAACATCATTGGCCCTGGTATCGATACGGCGATGACAACCTATTTTTCGCTACCGGTGATACCGACGGTGTTGGGGTTTGATGCTCGGTTGCAATTCATTCATGAAGATGACGGCCTTGAGTTCGTTAAGCGTGCTGTGTTGGGTAGTTATGCCGGCACTTTCAATGTCGCGGGCAGCGGCATTTTGATGCTGTCTCAGGCGATCCGTCGAACAGGCCACAAACGCGTTTCACTTCCGGAGTTTTTGTTCATGCCGGTCGGCCGCAGCATTAGCAGTGCTGGGGTAATTGATTTCACCACCGAACAGTTGCGTTACTTGACTTTTGGCAGGGTACTTGACACCTCCCTTGCCCAAACGACTTTTGGGCACACTCCGATGTATTCAACTCCGCAAGCATTCGCGAGTTTTCTAGCTCGACGCGAGGTGTCAGTTGCCTAACGCGAAAATAATTCCGATTCACGGGGACGACCCGATCGTCCCGCGCCTTGTTGCAGACCTTGAGCCAGATGTAATGGCACGTCTGATGGAGTTCTGGGAATTCTTGCAGCGCAGGCTAGCCGGAGATTATTCAGTTGATGATTTTGGTTTTGATCCGGAGTTCAACGACAAGGTACTGATGGCCTTGGTGCGTCCGATCTACAAGTCTTGGTTTCGCGTTGAAGCGTCTGGCCTAGAAAATGTACCGGAAGAAACCGGGGCATTGGTGGTGGCGAATCATTCCGGTGTTATCGCCTTTGATGCGGTTATGACTCAGTTGGCACTCCTAGATGAGCATCCCGCCCATCGCCATCTACGCATGCTCGGATCAGACCTCGTGTTCCAGAGCCCGTTCCTGGGTGAGATCGCCCGAAAAGCAGGGCACACCTTGGCCTGCCATCCCGATGCGGAGCGCCTATTAGGTGATGGCGAGATTGTGGGCGTGTGGCCGGAGGGCTACAAGGGCATTGGCAAACCATTTGCTGAACGCTACAAACTGCAGCGTTTCGGCCGCGGCGGTTTTGTGGCAGCGGCACTTCGAACAAAGACCCCAATCATTCCGACCGCCATTGTGGGCGCCGAGGAAACGTACCCGATGATCGCGAATGCGACCGTAGTTGCTCGACTACTTGGTTTGCCGTACTTCCCGATTACGCCGACTTTCCCACTACTTGGCCCACTTGGATTGATCCCACTGCCGAGTAAGTGGTTCATTCACTTTGGTGAACCAATTCACACCGACCAATTTCCCGATAATGCTGCTGACGACCCGATGCTGGTATTTGACTTGACCGATCAGGTTCGTGAGCAAATTCAGCAGACTCTTTATCGACTCTTGATGCAGCGCACTTCGGTGTTCGGCTAACGCTTGCGCCGGCCTATTGCGTAACCGATTGCCAAGCCGAACGCAATGCCACCTGCCGCTGACAAACCTGGTGCGGAGTACTCCTTGATCTGCGCGCGCCGGCGAAAATCCCGTATCACCCAATTATTTTCGCGAGCATGTGCCCGCAGGGTTGAGTCAGGATTAACAGCGACGGGATTACCCACGGCTGAAAGCATTGGAATGTCATTTGATGAATCCGAGTATGCGGAGCAGGCGCTGAGGTCTAGGCCTTCGCGGGCTGCGAGAGATCTGATGGCTTCAGCTTTTGCCAGGCCGTGCAGCGGGGGCCCGTTTAGCCGGCCGGTGTACATCCCGTTCTTGACTTCCGAAACCGTGCCTAGTGCACCGGTAAGTCCTAAACGTCGCGCCACCATGGTTGCCAGTTCAACCGGGGTCGCGGTTACGAGCCAGACTTGTTGCCCGGCATCAAGATGGGCTTGGGCAAGCGCCAGCGATCCGGGGATGAGTTTGTCGACCATGCTCTCGTCGAAGATCGCTTCGCCGAAAGCATTTAGTTCTTCGACACTTCGTCCTTGCACGAACGAGAGTGCGGCCTCGGTAACCGAAGCTATATCTTCGAGATCCTCGGACCCGCTGACCACAAACTTAACTTGCTTGACGGCGAAGCCAGCGATCTCTGGCATCGTGAAATATTTGCGTTTGGCTAAGCCGACGGCAAAGTGGAACACACTCGCCCCGCGGATGATCGTGTTATCGAGATCAAAGAAGGCAGCGCTGTGCGCCTGCCCGTGCGGGCTAGACGACTCCTTCCCCGCTTTAGCCGAAGCCTCGCCGGCGCGGCGATAGGCCGAGAGCACATCGAGGTTTCCGGGTTGGGTCGTGGGCGCTGCGGGCGGAGCCGGTGCCGTCATAGTCTGAACGTAACTAGGGGAGCGGCTCCTGCACAGGGATGGAGGGAGGAGTGGGCATGACACCGAACTCCAACGTGGCTGAATTTGTCCGAAATTCGGCACGCAATTACCCAAACCAAATTGCCGTCATTGATTCAGATCGGACCTTGACTTGGGCAGAACTCGATGTACAGATTGATGCATTCGCGTGCGGTCTAATCCAGCGCGGTTTACACGCGGGTGAACGGGTAGCAGGTCTTCTGGGTAACTCAGCTGATTTTGTCGTTGCATATTTCGGGATCTTGCGCGCCGGCCTTGTTGCTGTCCCACTCAACCCGGCCTACACGTCGCCGGAGATCGCTCTACTAATAGCTGATTCGGGTGCGCGGCTCTTGCTTGTCGACGAAGGCACTGCGGCTACCGCCAACGCGGCAACGGCATCACTTGCGGCCTGCGAAGTGATTGTCTTGGGAAGTAAACCCTGGCGTGAAATCCTCGAAACTGGTTCGCAGCTGGTTCTCGCCGAGCAAGTCACCCCGACTAATTCACTCGCACTCCTGCTTTTTACCGCAGGCACCAGTGGGCGCCCAAAGGGGGCAATGCTCACTCACGGCGCCCTACGTGCGAATGTCGAGATGATTAGGTCACTGCAGGATCCACCCGCGGTGCAGCACAGTGATGTAGTTCTGCTCGTATTACCGATGTTCCACGTTTACGGGCTCAATGCCGCACTTGGCCTAGCGGCGTCGGCCGGGGCAACTTGCGTAGTACTAGATCGCTTTGACCCGGTCGGTAGCCTTGAAGTCATCACTAAGCACGGGGTCACTACCGTCGCTGGTGCACCCGGCATGTATCAGGCCTGGTGTCAGGTACCCGCTGCCCGCGAAGCCCTTGCCGGTGTTCGACTATTCACCAGCGGTGGTTCACCGTTGCCACCTCGAGTATTCGAAGAGTTTGCCGCGACCACCGGCCAAGAAATCTTTGAAGGCTATGGCATGACCGAAACCGCCCCGGTCGTCGCGACAACTTTGGTCTCGGGCGTGCCCAAGCCCGGTTCGGTTGGTCGGCCGTTGCCCGGGGTGCAGGTGCGCTTGGTACATGATGAAGGTTCTGACTCTGGGTCCGACGCCGAAGAAGGGGATCCGGGTGAGATGTGGGTTCGAGGTCCATCGGTATTTAGTGGCTATTGGCCGGATGGGGTTGGCGGGTCCGACGCTGACGGTTGGTTCCGTTCCGGTGACATCGCATTCTTCGACGCGGACGGTGACCTACACATTGTTGATCGCCGACGTGAAGTGATTTTGGTTAGCGGCTTCAATGTTTATCCACGTGAAATCGAAGTTGCCATTGATTCGATGGATGCGGTAGCTGAAGTTGCCGTGATCGGAGTGCCTGATGACGCGACCGGCGAGGCGGTTACGGCGCTCGTGGTTGCAGTTCCGGGCGTGGCACTTTCGGTAGGCGATGTGGCTGCGTATTGCGCCGAGCGGCTGGCGCGGTTTAAGTGTCCATCGGTGATTCGAATTGTCGATGCGCTGCCACACTCAGCAACCGGCAAGGTGGCTAAAGGCCGACTTCGTGAGGTTTATGGAGATGAGTGACAAGTGCTCACTTGACCCTTCATGAACGTCACAATTGTCGGCAAGCCGGGCTGTCACCTATGTGATGAGGCCCGGGTAATCGTTGAGCAGGTGTGCGCGGAGACCGGTTCGACCTGGGATGAAGTGTCGGTTTTGGAGGATGTCGCCCTCTTTGATTCTTATTGGGAGAAGATCCCGGTGTTGCTCATTGATGGAGCTGTTCACGATTTCTGGAGAGTAGATCCGGAACGGTTACGCAGAGCCCTATCCCGATAATCGGACACAAGTGTCCGCTCAACTTTGTGAAGTAGGGAACTAATGCCTACCCTTAGGGCACCTCGTCGAATGCGGCGGGGCTTCCCAGCAGGAGCAACGTGTCAATCTCCCTCGGCAAAGGTCGGCCCCGTAAGGCCGATCGTGGTATTCCAGATGCCACGGTAGCCCGGCTACCGGTTTACCACCGTGTGTTGGTTTCCCTGAGCGAGGCCGGGGTGCAGACGGTTTCCTCTGAGGCACTTGCCGCTAAATGCGGGGTTAGCTCGGCTAAATTTCGCAAGGACCTCTCATACTTAGGCTCGTACGGCACCCGTGGGGTTGGCTACGACGTTTCTTACCTGACCTACCACATCAGCCGGGAGTTGGGCTCCGCGCAGCCTTGGGGCGTAGTAATCGTGGGCGTCGGCAATTTAGGTCGGGCATTGATTTCGTATCGGGGATTTACTTCACGTGGTTTTGCAATCGTGGGCCTGGTCGATAATCATCCTGACGTAATATGCGAAAGTCTTACGGCCACTGAACTCGGCAACCTCGTCGCATTGAAAGTTCGCCCCCTCGTCGAACTCGAGACGATTGTGGGCGCGACCAAAGCCCAAATCGGGGTCATTGCCACGCCGGCGGATTGTGCGCAGGGGGTATGCGACCGACTTGTGTCTGCAGGGATTCGCAGCATCTTGAATTTCGCGCCGGTGGTCCTCGAAGTCCCCAACGGAGTTGAAGTACGCAAAGTTGATCTCGCGGTTGAATTACAGATTCTCGCATTCCACGAGCAACGCCGTGGCT
>JBAXHK010000062.1:0-7487 GCA_037138935.1 Actinomycetes bacterium | reverse complement strand
CCGCCGGATTAATTTTGGCTGGATTCGCCGCGCTACTGCGGCGAAATCGAGCGCCCTACATCTTGGCCTGTTGGGCGGTGGCGGGCAGTGCGTTGGTAGTCGGGGTACTGCAAACGATCATCTCGGTGACCCCCATTGACTCGGTCACGGCAATTCGCACTTGGCCGGGTGGTGCGACTTTGGTACTAAGTGCTGCGCTGATCGTGGCTGCGAGTATTGCCACCGATGGCCTGCGTGAGCGCATGGTTGGTGTCAGTTTCAATATCGGTCAACCTTTCATCGTCTTTGTTGTGGTAGTTGCCGTCTTCGCTCCGGTGCTCTCTGCGGTTTATTGGTTCTCGGTTGCCGATGGACTTTTGCGCAAGGCGCCATTTGCGGCGGTACCGGCATTTGTCGAAGCCGATGCACTAGGCGGTCAGGCACCGCGAACTTTGGTGCTGCGTCAAGATCGCGATGGTGCGGTGCAGTACACATTGGTCAACGGTGCCGGGCCTAGTCTCGGCGATGCCGATGCGGCCCCACCCGGTGAGGTGTGGGCGGCAATTGACCCGCTGGTTGCCGGTTTGGCTTCGGGGCGTGGTGGCGACGAAGTTGCGGGGCTCGCCGGCTACGGGGTGCGCTATGTGCTCTTGGCGGCAGGCACTTCAAAGTCGTTGATACCCGTCTTGGACGGTGAGCCTGGGTTGCGCCGGCTAGCAAGTGCCAGCGGTGAAGTCCTTTGGCGGGTTGCCGGGGTTACTTCACGAGCGCGCCTGGTAACCGATACGACGGCGACTCCATTGGATGTCGTGGTTGCGCCGGCGGGCGCCGCTTGGGTTGGTATTGATCCCTATCTGGATCAGGTAATTGCTTCCGGGCCGGTTGGTCGCGAACTTATTGTCGGCGCCATGGCAGCGCCGGGTTGGCGCGCAACCGTGGTTAGCGAAGATGGGTCGCCGCAGCAAGTGCTCGAGTCGCAGGTCCCAACTGGCCAACTTGGCTGGTCACAAGGATTCACCGCGCCCGCAGGTAGCGGTCAGGTAGTGATCAGTTTCGATCAAGGCCAGCGCACACTTTGGTTGTGGTTGCAGTTCGCGGTCTTATTCGTGTTGGTCGTTCTAGCACTACCATCGCGGCAACGCCGCGACCCCGACCCGGATGACCCAGATGATCCAGATGATCAAGCTACGAACGTTGATATTGCACCTCAATCAAATGTGATTATCCGATGAACAAGTTGCGCTCAGCGCGAGTTTTAATTATTGCGATCGCGATCACCGCTTTAGTTGTTGCCGGCGGCTGGTTTATTCAACTGCGTACGCCCGTTGCAGAGCCGCCTCCACTTGCGATCGAACCAATCGGCTCGTCGGTGCTAATCTGCCCGGAGCCTGGTGCAAATGCTGAACTCGGTGTTCGGGTTACGGCGGCTGTGGTGCCCGGCCAGCCCGGCCAAGATGTCGGCTCCGGCAGCGCTGGGCTTGAGACCTTGCCCGGTAAAACTTCGGCCGAAGCGGCGATCGTTGGCCCGGGCGGGCAGGTGGAGATCGATGCCTTCGGCGAGAAATTACCGCCGATTAGAGCGATAGCGGTGGGCTCGTATGCACCCGGTTTCATTGCCGATCAGTGGGGGCGTGATCCGCGCGGCACCGGCCGCGGGTTGGCTAGTACGGCATGTGCGCCGGCTGCGTCCGAATTCTGGTTCGTTGGTGGTGGCTCGGTAGTTGGGCGACAAACCCGCGTGGTGCTCGTCAATCCGGATGAAAATGCGGCCGTTGTCGATGTTTTGATTTATGGCACGGGTGGTTTACTGGATGCACCAGGTGGTCGCGGGCTAGTAGTACCACCTGGTTCACGCTTGGCGGTGCGCCTCGATGCGCTTACTCCCGGCGAGAAGAGCACGGCATTTCATGTGATCGCGCGGACCGGGCGTATTGGTGCTGCGATTGACGACCAGCAAATGTCAGGATTGCAATCTGTTGGCGCTGACTGGATTTCACCCGCGGCGGTGCCAGCCACCACGGTGTATGTGCCAGGAGTGCTCCCGGGTAAGGGTGCTCGGGTGCTTTCGGTGGTGGCACCCGGTAAGGATGATGCCAGTGTCAACATTCGCATCATCTCGTCAATCGGCACTTTTGCACCGGCTGAGCGTGACCGTGTCCAAGTGCCGGCTGGCACGGTAATCAGTGTGGATATGTCAACGGTGACAGGTGAGCAACCGGTGACTTTGGAGTTGACCTCAGATCAACCGATAGTTGCGGGTATGCGGCAATTCTTTAGTGGCAAGCAAAAGCAGGAGGATACTTCGTTCACTTCAGGGGCGCAGCCATTTGACGGCCCGGCTGCGGTCAGCGGGCTTCCGGTTAGAGCTGCAACAGATGTGCGCTTGGCGATCACCGCACCCCTCGAAGCGGTGAGTGTAGATGTGGTTTTGTTGCCGTATAGGGGCCGGCGGGAGGTGTCAGTGGCGACAGCTCCTCAGCGCATTGACGTGCCCGCTGGCCAAGTTAAGTTCATCCTGCTTCGCCCACCTGAGGGCATTGATTGGTTCACCGCGGTAGTGACGCCTACGGGTGATTCAGGCCCAATTTTGCTCGCCCACCGAGTACGCGAGCGCTCCCGTTATGGCGACTTGATCACCGGGTATCCGTGGGCCCCACTACGCACCGAGGTCACGGTTCCGACCGCCGAACAGGATTCCGGCGTCACGGTGCGCTGATGGCTGGCTGGTTTGCTCTCGGTTAGTGCGGCGCGCCGCACGAAAACGGGGTGCCGGTCGGGCTACGTTGCCGTCGTGAGTCGTCGTCGTTGTTCGAAGCCATCATGTAATGGCGCGGCGGCGTCAACCCTTACCTACGTATATGCCGACTCAACAGCGGTGCTCGGCCCGTTGGCAACTTATGCTGAGCCGCATTGCTACGACCTGTGCCAGATGCATAGTGAACGGATGACCGCACCAATCGGCTGGGAGATTGTCAGAATCACGCCTGATCCTGATGCCCTTAAGCCAACAAGTGATGATCTCGAAGCCTTGGCAAATGCCGTGCGTGAAGCTGCGCGGCCGAGGTATCAACCAGATGCGGAGCCGCCGCCATTACCTAGTGGGTCGGTCGAAGTAGCGCGCCGCGGTCACCTACGCATGTTGACGAGTGTTGAATTACCAGCGGTGCCGGCGGATCAGCTTTTTGATGAGGATTTCGAACCTAGGTAGCAGCGGTGTTGGTGAAAGCGGCACTTAGATAGCCTGAGCCCATGAGCAACTTGGACTCAACGATCTTTTCCGAGGCGAACCTAACTGCCGTGATTAAGGCCTATGACGTCCGAGGGGTATACCCGGAGCAGCTAGACGAGAATCTTGCCCATGCGGTTGGTGCAGCTTTTGTACGGGTGGTCCGGGCCGCGGTGCGCGATGGTGGGCCTGGAGTGATTGCAATTGGTCACGATATGCGGCCATCTGGGCCAGACCTAGTTGCTGCGTTCGCGCAGGGGGTGCGTGAGCAAGGGTGTGATGTCATTGAAATCGGTTTAGCCAGCACCGATGGCCTGTACTACGCCTCTGGCGCACTTGGTATCCCCGGTGCCATGTTCACGGCCAGCCACAACCCGGCTAAGTACAACGGCATCAAACTTTGTCGCGCTGGTGCGGCACCCGTCGGCCAAGACACCGGCCTTCGAGAGATCCGACTGCTGGTCGAAAATGGAGTACCGGCCTTTGATGGTCCATTGGGGCGGTTGCGCCATCAGGATTTATTGGCCGACTATGCACTATTTCTTCGGAATCTTGTTGACGTGTCGGGCGTGCGCCCACTGCACGTAGTAGTTGACGCCGGCAACGGCATGGGCGGCTACACCGTGCCGGCGGTTCTTGGGGAGGCCGCGGGGTTGCCGCGCCTGCCGCTGACCATCGATGAGATGTTCTTTGAACTTGACGGCTCGTTCCCAAATCACGAAGCCAATCCGATTGATCCGGCGAACTTGGTTGACCTGCAAAAGCGGGTTCGTGAGGTTGGAGCCGATCTTGGATTGGCTTTTGATGGTGATGCTGACCGGTGTTTTGTAATTGACGAGCGGGGTGAAATTGTCAGTCCGTCAACTCTGACCGCGCTGATAGCGGCGCGTGAACTAGCTAAGCATCCAGGCTCGATGATTATTCACAACTTGATTACGTCGAAGGCGGTACCCGAAGTCATTGCGGAATGTGGTGGTACGCCGGTGCGCACCCGTGTTGGTCACTCATTCATCAAGGCGAAAATGGCCGAGACGAATGCGGTTTTTGGTGGTGAGCATTCGGGCCACTTCTACTTCCGAGATTTCTGGCGAGCCGATTCGGGAATGTTGGCGGCGCTGTATGCAATTGCGGCGCTTGGCGAGACTCCCGAAGGAACCACGATGTCGAGTCTGCTCAAGTCATATGACAGATATTCAAATAGTGGCGAGATCAACACTGAGGTAGTCGACCAAGAGGCGGCGACTCTGGCAATTCGCAATGCTTACGGCACCGGTGCTGGAATAGAAACCGATGATCTTGATGGTTTAACTATCACGGCGCCCACGTGGTGGTTTAACGTACGTCCGAGTAATACTGAACCATTACTTCGACTAAATGTTGAAGCAGATGAGGTGGCTGTCATGGAGCAGATACGCGATGAGGTGCTCGCAATGATGCGAGGGGGAGTGGCATGAGCGTCGGGCCGTTGGGTTTAAGTACAGCATTGTGGAAGGTGTTGGCATGCCCGTGTCCGCAACATGCACCTGTCGCCGCCGATGAACTAACCGGTCAAATCGCCTGCACCAAGTGTGATGCGCGCTTTGAGGTATTGGACGGTATCCCGATCATGTTGCTGGATTCAGCGGATCAGGGCTGAGCATGCTCGTTGTTCGCGGTGCGATTAAGGATTATGACTGGGGTATCACCGATGGCCTAGCCCAGTGGGCCGGTGAGCACACCGGAGGCCCGCAGGCCGAATTGTGGTTCGGGGTCCACCCGGGCGGCCCGTCTCCGCTTGTTGATGCTGAAGGCGATGAAACCGGCGAAGTCCTCGCGGATAAATTTGATATTGCGGCGATCCCGCTCTTGGTCAAGATCCTCGCGGCAGCGCGACCACTAAGTGTGCAAGTGCATCCCCAATTGGCGGTCGCTGCTGCTGGCTGGCAAGCCCAGCAGGTACCTGGTGCACCTCGGGTACTAAGTGATCCATTCGAAAAAACTGAGATGCTTATTGCCTTAAAGCCCTTCGAGGCATTTGCTGGTTGGCGTGATCGTGAGCAGGTGGTTGCCGTACTCAAAGAGCTGACCGGAGCCCAAGAGGCGATAACGCGACTCGAGGCTGATGACCTAGGTGGTGCCATTAGTGCCCTGCTGGCAATTGGAACGTCTGAGCGAATTTCAGCACTCGAGGCTGCAACCAGGGCGGCGGGCCTACCCGCGGCTGAAGTGGCGGCCTACTCGACGGTGTCCGAGAATTATCCCAATGATCCGGGGGCGCTGGTGACCGTGCTACTTGACTATTTGAGCCTTTCCGCCGGTGAAGCGGTGTACGTGCCAGCCGGGGTGCCGCACAGTTACATCCGCGGCATCGGGCTTGAGGTGATGACTTCTAGTGACAATGTGATTCGACTTGGGTTGACCAGTAAGCCGGTGTTTGCGGATCGTGCGGTTGCTGCACTTTGCCCAGATCTTGACCCGCAGATAGTCCGATCGGTGTACGGAGACATTCTGTGGCCGGTGAACTCCCCTTTCGTGGTGCGCATGCTCACCGAAGGATCCGAGCGCATCCCGATGGGCGCGTATCGCATCCTGCTGCTAATTGAGGGCACCGCTCGGGTGGTTTCGGATGCGGCGGAGATCACTTTGCGTCCGGGCACCGCTGCCGTAATGGCGGCTGATGATCCAGACGCCCACGTTGAGGCTGACGGTTTGGTTGCCATAGTCCAATCCACCGAGCGTTAGGGGAAGAGTCGATGAGCACCGAGGGTGGGAAAAAGGCGGTTATCGCCGCGTTGATGGCGAATATTGGCATCGCGATAAGTAAATTCATTGCCTTTTTCTTCACCGGATCCTCCTCGATGCTGTCGGAGGCCATCCACTCGGTGGCCGACTCGAGTAATCAGGTGTTGCTGCTGGTCGGAAATAAGCGCTCGCAGAAGCCGGCCGATGAAAAGCACCCATTTGGCTACGGTCGTCGTCGATTCGTCTACGGATTTATTGTTGCGGTGGTGCTGTTCCTCATCGGTGGACTTTTCTCCCTATACGAAGGCCTACATAAATGGCAGGACCCTGAACCACTAGATGATTGGTGGATTGCGGTACTCGTTCTAGTTATCGCCATTGGCCTCGAGACAGTTTCCTTTCGCACCGCGTTGCGTGAAGCAAATAAATCGCGCGGTAAAAGGTCACTTGCGAATTTTGTCAAGGATTCGAGGCAGCCCGAATTGCCGGTGATTTTACTCGAAGATGCGGGTGCGCTAGTGGGTCTGGTGTTCGCATTGATCGGCGTTGGGATGGCCGTCATTACCGGTGATGGTCGATGGGATGCGGTTGGTGCCATGGCTGTTGGCACCTTGCTGGTTGTTATCGCCATCTTCTTGGCGATGGAGATGGCCACGATGCTGGTCGGCGAGAGTGCGCTTCCCGAAGAGGTGGCAGCCATCCGAGCGGCCTTGGAGTCGGCGCCTTTGGTCGAGAGGGTTATCCATCTGCGCACGGTGCACGTAGGCCCGGATGAGTTGCTAATCGGGGCTAAAATCACGATCAGTCACAGTGAAACTGCGGCTGGTATCGCAGCCGGAATTGATGAGGCCGAACGGGGGCTGAGGGCTGCGGTGCCAACAGCGCGCTATGTGTTCCTCGAGCCCGATCTGGACCGGGCGCGTTAGATTTGCCATATCTTTATGATGTGGCACAATAAGGGTGTCGTCACGGTCCGGAGCCCTGGTTCCCATCG
Organism: Actinomycetes bacterium; assembly: GCA_037138935.1. GTDB lineage: Bacteria > Actinomycetota > Actinomycetes > S36-B12 > S36-B12. The sequence continues at coordinate 567 of JBAXHK010000062.1, read as the reverse complement.
CGGCCTCCCTTGCCTGGCGAACCAACGAAGCCTCGTGCCGTTCGCACCACTTACGCCTACGAGGAGTACTTAAATGTCTGTTGTGAAATCTGATGGGACGCCTGACTACAAGGTTGCCGATTTGTCCTTGGCTGACTTCGGTCGCGATGAAATCCGCCTAGCCCAGCACGAAATGCCAGGTCTGATGGCGATGCGTGAAGAATTCGGCGCAAGCAAGCCACTTAAGGGTGCGCGCATCACCGGGTCATTGCATATGACGATCCAGACTGCTGTCCTGATAGAGACCTTGGTTGACCTCGGGGCAGATGTGCGCTGGGCCTCATGCAATATCTTCTCGACCCAAGATCACGCTGCCGCTGCGGTGGTGGTTGGCCGTGAGGGCACGGTGGCTGACCCTAAGGGCGTGCCGGTATTCGCCTGGAAGGGCGAATCCTTGCCCGAGTACTGGTGGTGCACCGAGCAGATCTTGATGTGGCCGGATGGCAAGGGCCCGAACATGATTCTTGACGATGGTGGCGACGCCACCATGCTCGTGCATAAAGGTAAGGAGTTCGAGGCTGCCGGTCT
>JBAXHK010000061.1:0-7597 GCA_037138935.1 Actinomycetes bacterium | reverse complement strand
GCTGGACCTGTATTTTCGGCCGCGGCTGCAAAGGTATCTACGCGGATGCCCCAGATGCCGGGTGCTGCACGCTCGGAGCCCATTTCTCCGAGAAGAAGGATGAGAAGCGGGTGGCCCGCTGGGTCGAGAAACTTGATGGCGACCTGTGGCAGAACATCAATATCGGGAAGAAAAAAGGTTGGATCGAGAAGGAGGATGGGGCCCGTAAAACAGCCGTGCATAACGGTGCCTGCATCTTCCACAACCAAAAAGACTTTGAAGGCGGGTATGGATGCGCGCTGCACCACCTCGCGGCTCGCGAGGGCATCTCCTTCGTCGAGACCAAGCCCGAGGTGTGTTGGCAGTTGCCCCTTCGCCGAACCTACGAAAACCGCAAATACGAGGACGAAGTCGAGCGCGTGGTTGTCGTACTTGGTGAATATGACCGCCGCGGCTGGGGGGCCGGTGGACACGATCTGGATTGGTACTGCAGCAGCAATACCGAGGCCCATGTTGGAACCGAGGCTGTCTACCTATCATCGCGTGATGAAATCGTGGCGCTTATCGGCCTACCGGCCTACTCAGAGTTGGCGCGTCTTTGCGCAGCCCGTGAAAAACTGCTGTTAACGATTACCGACACCACCGGCCTGACCCCGCACCCGGCCGACCCGGCCGTAACTTCCTAGATCACCACTACCGAGACCGCCGTGGCCCGCACCGCACCAAAAACTCCCTCTTACCGTTGCAGTGATTGCGGCTGGACCAGCGTTAAATGGGCCGGACGATGCGGTGAGTGCCAAGCTTGGGGCACCGTAGATGAAATAGGTGCAACTCGGACTCGAGGTACCACGGCCGCCAAAGCCGGCTCGCCTGCACTACCCATTGGCTCCGTAGATCTCACCGCGGCAGAGGCCACCGCTACCGGCATTAGTGAATTCGATCGGGTCTTGGGTGGTGGACTGGTACCTGGTGCGGTGATCTTGCTAGCCGGTGAACCCGGTGTCGGAAAGTCAACGCTACTACTTGACGTCGCCTCGCGTTGGTCCGAAGCCGGGAACCTGACCCTCTACGTAACCGGGGAGGAGTCCACCGCGCAAGTGCGCATGCGCGCAGAACGCATAGGGGCACTTGCCGACGGTCTATATCTGGCCGCGGAGACCGACTTGGGTAGCGTGCTCGGTCACGTCGAGGCTCTCGCACCCAGTTTGCTGATCCTTGATTCGGTGCAAACCATCGCGAGTGCCGAGATCGACGGCGCTGCTGGTGGAGTTACTCAAGTGCGTGAAGTCGCCGCCTCAGTTATCGCCACCGCAAAATCCCGAGGCATGACCGCGATAATCGTCGGACATGTAACAAAGGACGGCAGTGTTGCCGGGCCCCGTGCCCTTGAACACCTTGTTGATGTTGTGCTCTACTTCGAGGGCGACCGGCACAGTACCTTGCGTTTAGTGCGCGCCGTCAAAAATCGTTTCGGGCCCGCCGATGAAATCGGCTGCTTTGAACTTGTTGACGATGGCATCGTCGGGCTCGCCGATCCAAGCGGCTTATTCCTCGGTGATCGCCATGAACCCGCGCCCGGCACCTGTGTAACCGTCACGGTTGAAGGTCGCCGCCCACTTGTCACCGAAGTGCAAGCACTTATCGCGCCGTCCAGTGCGCCGCAGCCCCGTCGAGTAACCAGTGGCCTCGACTCGGCGCGTATTGCCATGATGTTGGGAGTACTTGAGCGGCGCGCCGGCCTGAAACTTGCGACTTCCGATTGCTTCGTGGCAACCGTGGGCGGAGTGCGCCTACTTGAACCTGCCACCGACCTGGCTATCGCACTTGCAATCGCCAGTAGCGTTAACGATATTGCCCTTCCAAGCGGCCTAATTGCGATCGGTGAGGTCGGACTCTCCGGCGATGTTCGTAAAGTTACGGCCCTGACCCGCCGGCTGGCCGAAGCGGCGCGACTTGGTTTTACCGATGCGATTATCCCCCGAGGTGCAAAAAATGATTTGAATGCACCTGATATTCGCGGGCACGAAGTTGCCTCGCTAAGTGAGGCACTCGCGGTGGCGCGCAAACTTGCGAGCGCACCAAAGAGTTAGCTCGCGCGCCACTTCATAATTGCAAATTTTGAGGCCCCCGAAAGTATTGACACAACGCTTCCAAATGACCCTACCGAAAGTAGCGAAGCCGCGGATCCGATTGAGCCTATTGACAACACCGATCCGATTGAGCCAATACTCAGTGCCGAATTTTTTGAATACGCCGAGAGCACGCTATCCGTTGATCGATAAGACAACTTAGATAAACCGCTATTCATCCCTGCCTCCGGTACCGATCCATTACTTCTTGCTTAGTGAGAACTTGGCCTTTTCACTCTTGACGTCAACATTGCGGGCGATGAGATCGTAACGCCCCTGCTTTGCTGCTTTACCGTCACTCGGGCAGCCCTTTTGGGTGGTTTGGCCGTCCCAGGTGATACTTGAGGCAACTTTCTCGCCCGGCTTTAGGACCGCAATCTTGCTCTTATTGCTCGCATTGCAGTCGTCGCTCGACCACACGTGATACCCGCCGGAAGTGATCTCCAACTCATTGGCCTTGGGCCCAACATCACGCAGACATGAAACCTCGCCGATATTGCCAATGGTCAAAGTAAGCTGCGGGGTTTCACCAACAACATACTTGGTGGAATCGGTACTCGCTTCGACCACAATTGCACTTTCTAGGCAGTCAGTGGGTGTTACCGGTTCAGGCACAGCCGTTGAAGTGGGTGACGCGGGGGAGCTTGCTGTTGCCGCAGCCGACGGTGACACCGCCACCGGAGTCGAACCGGTTCTTGATGCCCCGCGGCCGGTAACGAGCCAGAAGACGCCGATCAGCAAGGTTAGGACGGCCAGGAGGATTATTCCCCGGCGGAGCCAATAAACCCACGGGGGCTCCGGCCCCATCGGGTGTGCAACTCCACTCACCTGCCCCACGGTATCGGTCCAGCGCGCCGTAGGTAAAACCGTCCGGGGTAAGCAGCCGTCAAAAGCCTGATATCACCGGATTTACGGTCGCAAACCCTGACAATACGGGCCTTAGCTTTCGACCAAGATCAATCGCCACTGGCTGAGGGTTTTGGTGGGTGGGACTGCCACTTTTTTTGGTCGCACTTCGCGTCGACTCGTGTTAGCGGGTGCCCATCGGCGCATAGTCACGCAGGTCTTCACCGGTGTAAACCTGGCGCGGGCGCCCGATCTTTGTCGCGGGATCCTCGATCATCTCGCGCCACTGGGCAATCCACCCGGGCAACCGGCCGAGTGCGAACAACACGGTGAACATCCGAGGCGGGAAGCCCATTGCCTTGTAGATCAGGCCCGTGTAAAAATCCACATTTGGGTAGAGCTTGTGCGAGATGAAGAAATCGTCGGCTAAGGCAACTTCTTCAAGCCGCAGCGCAATGTCGAGTAACGGATCACTGACGTTCATGGCCTCGAATACTTCATACGCCGTCTTCTTTACGATGGCCGCGCGCGGGCCGTAACTCTTGTAGCCCCGGTGGCCAATGCCCATGAGCTTAACCCCATCTTGACGATCCTTCACCTGGCGGATGAACGTATTCACCCCGCCACCGGATGCATGGATTTTCTCCAGCATTTCAAGTACGGCCTGGTTGGCGCCACCGTGAAGTGGGCCAAAAAGTGCGTTGATGCCGGCTGATACCGAAGCGAACATATTGGCGTGTGACGAACCGACCAATCGGACCGTTGAGGTTGAGCAGTTCTGCTCATGGTCAGCGTGCAATAAGAACAATTGGTTGAGCGCGCTGGACACAATCGGATTGACTACGTAATCCTCGGCCGGAACCCCAAATGTCATACGCAAGAAATTGTCAACAAATCCAAGTGAGTTATCCGGGTACAAGAAAGGCTGGCCAATGGACTTCTTGTATGCGTAGGCCGCGATGGTTGGCACCTTTGCCAGTAATCGAATGGTCGAGATTTCGACCTGCTCCGGATCAAAGGGATCCAGTGAGTCTTGGTAGAAAGTCGAGAGCGCAGACACTGCCGAAGAAAGCACCGGCATCGGATGGGCATCACGCGGAAAGCCGTCAAAGAACTGGCGCAACTCTTCATGCAGCATTGTGTGCTTGCGGATTTTGGTCTTGAAATCGTCAAGTTCAGGCTGCGATGGCAGGTACCCGTAGATGAGAAGGTACGAGGTCTCCAAGAAACTGGACTGCTCAGCAAGTTGTTCGATCGGGTATCCGCGGTAGCGCAAAATGCCAGCGTCACCGTCGATGTAGGTAATCGCGGATGAACACGCTGCGGTGTTGACGAAACCGTGGTCAAGGGTGACATTGCCGGTGGTGGCCAGCAGCGGGGCAATATTAAAACCACTGGCACCAACAGATGCGGGAACCTCGGTCAGCGGTAGTTCTCCACCTGAATACTTCAACACGGCGTCAGCCACTTAATCCTCCTGGGCCTGAGAATACCGATGCTGGAGACACCCCAAGACCCGGCCTCCTTACCTTGCTGGTGACATGACTCACGAGGCACCAAGACGCTGTACAAATTCCGCAATATCGGCATCGGTTGCCGTCAACGCTACCCGCACATGGTCGGCGCCAGCGGCACCATAGAAGTCACCGGGAGTAACGATGATGCCGCGATCGGCGAACCAACTAACACTTTTCCAGCAAGGCTCACCACGTGTTACCCATAGGTAGAGCCCGGCCTCGCTGTGATCGATGGTGAACCCAGCTTGTACCAACGCCGCCCAAGTAAGCCGGCGCCGCTCGCCGTAGCGGCCGCGCTGCTCGACAACGTGGTCATCATCGTCAAGTGCTGCCGCAGCGGCCGCCTGGATTGGTGCCGGCACCATCATCCCTAGGTGCTTGCGCACCGCAAGCAATCGCGTAACCACCTCTGGGTCGCCAGCCGCGAAACCAAACCGGTACCCGGCGAGGTTCGAACGCTTGGAAAGGGAGAACAACCCCAGCACACCGGTGTGATCTGCACCCGAAACACCCGGATGCAAAACCGAGACCGGGTTGGCATCCCAGCCCAACTCCACGTAGCACTCATCGCTGACTACCAAGGCCGACACTGAACGCCCATAGGCAACAATTTCGGCCATTCTGGTAGCTGAAAGAACCGCACCTGTTGGGTTACTCGGGGTGTTGATCCAGATCAAGGAGGGCGCCGCAACTTCTTCAGGGCGATCAGTAACGATGATTTCAGCGCCCACGAGAGCCGCCCCGACCGCGTAGGTGGGGTAGGCGATCTTTGGGATTACCACGCGATCTGCCACGCCCAAGCCGAGTAAAGTCGGAATCCAAGCCACCAGTTCTTTTGAGCCGATAACAGGTAGCACCGCGTTCGCAGACACCCTCGCACCCAAGCGACGATTAATCCAGCCGGCGGCCGCTTCTCGAACCGCCGGCGAGCCAGCGGTCGTTGGGTACCCGGGTGCATTGGCCGCGGCTGCAAGGGCCGCTTGGATCACCGCGGGAGTTGGGTCAACGGGTGTGCCGACGGATAAATCAACGGCCCCTTTTGGATGCTGCGCGGCGCGCGCCGCAAAAGGTGCGAGAACATCCCACGGAAACTCTGGCAACCGGTCGGCCGGTGAAACGCTCAGTGCTCGTGCACCTGTGGCGGCACGCTAACGATCAGCGGTGCATCAAAATCCTGCGGACCGAGTTTGGCCGCGCCACCTGGTGAACCCAAGTCGACGAAGAACTCCGCATTCGCCGCGGTGTACTCCTTCCACTCCTCGGGGACATCGTCCTCATAGAAGATAGCTTCGACCGGGCACACCGGCTCACAGGCGCCGCAGTCAACGCACTCGTCGGGCTGGATGTAAAGCATCCGGCCGCCTTCGTAGATACAGTCAACCGGGCATTCCTCAATACATGCATTGTCTTTGAGATCCACGCATGGAAATGCGATGGTGTAGGTCACCAGAGCCTCCGAGAGCTGATTAAAATACCTGCGGTTCTTGCTGGACGGACCTAACTTACACAACCACCACGGTGAATGTCGCGCGCATCCCCTCGGGTCGCCATAGGCTAAGCGGCGGAGGGTTTGTGCGCCTATACGACACTATGCAACGCGCGGTGGTCCCGATCATCTCGGCTCAGCCCGGGCTGCTACGGATATATGCCTGCGGGCCCACCGTCTACCGCGATGCGCACGTAGGCAATATGCGCACCTTCTTACTTACCGACCTGATTCGTCGCACCGCCGAGTTCAACAAAACCCAAGTTCGACTCGTCCAGAACATCACCGATGTCGGCCACATGGCCGACGACACCGGGCTGGGCGGGGTTGATGAAGGCCAAGGCGACACCGAAGATCGAGTGTTGCAGCAGGCGGCGACCGAAGGTAAAGGCGCCCTGGCCGTTGCGCGCCACTATGAAGACAGATTCCACACTGATTTGGCCGCACTCAATATTTATCCCGCCGACGCATACCCGCGTGCTAGTGAATCAATTGACTTGATGATCGAACTAATCAGCAAATTGATCGAAAGTAACAACGCCTACATCGGCACTGACGGATCGGTTTTCTTCGATGCCCGCACTTTCTCCACCTACGGCGAACTCAGCGGAAACAAACTTGATCAGCTCCGACCCGGGCATCGCTCCTCAAGCGATGTTGATCCAGCCAAACGCTTTCACGCCGACTGGGCGCTTTGGAAGAAATCCGGTCCAACTCGAACACAACTGGTGTGGCAGACGCCATGGGGGGTTGGCTTCCCCGGCTGGCACACCGAGTGCAGTGCCATGAGCCTGGACATCCTCGGTAACCAGATTGATATCCACACCGGCGGTATCGATCTGCGATTCCCCCATCATGAAGATGAGCGGGCACAAAGTAACTCGATCACCGGGCATGAAGTAGTTCGCCACTGGGTGCATGCCGAGCACCTCTTATTCGAAGGCCGCAAAATGAGCAAATCCAGCGGCAATGTCGTGCTCGTTAGCGATTTATCCGCGCGTGGGCTGGATCCACTTAGTTTGCGACTCGCCTTCCTGCAGCATCGATATCGCCAGCAGATGAACCTCACCTGGGAAGTTATCGAAGGTGCGCAAACCACCCTGACCAGGTGGCGATCCCGCGTTGCGCAGTGGGCAAATTCGCCCTCAGCACCTTTAGCGACTGATGCGGTGCGGTTGATCGCCGAGGCTTTCAACGAAGACCTAGATACCCCCCTTGCTCTGCAGCAACTGCGCGCGGTCGAGCGAGATGTAAATTTAAGTGACGGAGCAAAATTTGAGACTTTCGCCCACGTTGATCGGCTTTTCGGCCTGGATCTCACCCGCGATGTCGGCCGGCCCTCGGCCCCGGCCTCACTCGAAGTCGAGGGGCTACTCGCCGAACGAGCAGCCGCGCGCGCCAACAAGGACTGGTCAGGCAGTGACAGGTTGCGCGACGCGCTAGCTGAACTCGGTGTGGTGGTTGTTGACACCGCCGACGGCCAACAGATTGGTTAATGGCGCCGTGCCACCTAGCGGCTCAGCTAGCTCTGGGGCGCCGGCGCAGCCTGATCGCCCGACGGCGCCGGTGAAGGTGAAACACTCGGAGTGGCACTTGGCTGACCTGGCTTAACCGGCTTGCCCGGCCCCTTGTCAGGGTCC